>JACFNJ010000057.1 GCA_019454865.1 Bacteroidia bacterium | reverse complement strand
ATTCTACCAGAATTTCATCACATGCAACCATTGGTTTTCGGTTAGGTTTGTACCTCCACTCCGGTAATGCTTGTATATTCTTTGCTACTACTTTTATGAATTTTATTGTTTTTAGTGTTGGTGTGAAAACCAAAGAATATGTAGCAGCCTGATAATGTTCATCCTTATTTATTGAGTTGAAATTTATAGTGGAATTAGTTTTAAGTAAGGTATAGTTTTTACCATCAGCAGATACTTGTACTTCCACTTGATTTGGTAAAAATATCCAATGTCTTGGGTCATCTAAAAAGGAAATGGATATTTTGTTCACCGGATTGTTTTCTTTTAACTCAATCGTTGCATTTAAATCTTTACCATAAAAGCATAACCAATTGTAGCTGTAATCCATCTCACCGTATATTTCATCTGTAAGTGTTTTTTCTTTTTTAGCCGGATATTCAGGTGCAAACTCTGTTGCTAAACGTACAGTTGCATCTTTAGCAATGTTTTTTGTCCATCCTCTTTTATAAATTCCTTCCCATTCTTCAGCATATTTATCCGGGTTAAATCCACCTTCACTTAATTCTTTTACACCTAAGTTTTTGGCAGCTTTTACAAACTTTACTACTCTATCTTTAATCTTTGGGTTTACTATATATTGTTTTGGGTTATTCTCATCTTTTATCAAGTAACCAAATTTTTCTGTACCATATAAGCGTGCTTGTTGTAATACTACATAATCCATACAAATTCTTATGCGATATACTTTATCTAGCAAAAGTTCATTTTCTTCAGCAGCACCTTCAGCATTATCTAATATTGTTGAAAGATTATCTAAATTTTCTGGAGTTAAATACGAGTTGTATTCATTTACCGGATTACCATAAATATCTATAAAACGATTGCTTTGTAACGATAAATTTTGTAATTGATTTACATATTGTTCAACATATTGACCGGCACCTTTATAATATCCTTTGTAAAAGTCAGCAAGCAATTCTTTTTCATCCAGACCCGGATTCCACATGGTTTTGGCAATTATATAACTTTTTAATTCAGCTAATTCACCATACGTATCACCACTACCTTGGCTAAAAATCCCTTTAACACCATGTGCTCCAAAATAGCGAATATTTGCAACCAGATTTTTTATATCTGTTAGTGGTGCCAAATAATTGGTAAATTGTGTTGTATAATCCCATACAAATATATTTTCTGTAAGTTTATTCCATTGTTGCAAAGCGTTTCTGAAAGCTGCGGCTGTTGGCTCTGTTTCTATCGGTAAATTTCTGTATGCATCTATCGTGCTTAACATTACATATACATTTGGGGCTGGTTTTGTTTTAAATGGAGCTCTTAAAGTATAGGTATAAGCCAATGTTGTAAATTTTTTGGATGGAAAAATTTTTGCAATTGCATTTACTAATCGAATGTGAGGACCTGTGGGACCGCCTTCTTCTTTTATTATTTTAGCACAATTATCACAAGTGCAATATCCAATATCGTCTTCAGCGCTTATGCTCCAGTATTCTGCATCCGGATTTTGATTAATGCGTTTTCTTAATTCATCAGAAATTATTTTTAAAACATGCGGATTACTTGGGCAAATTTGTGTTGGTTTACGTTTGCCATTATCTAATGCAAAGTACTCCGGGTTAGATTTCCAATATACAGATGGATTGACTAATTTAAAATATGAATGCCCCCAAATTCCCCATAAATCTTCAAATTTATGCAAACCGTGCCATTGCAAATATTCCACATCATTACTCATCGGGTAATAAACTTCCCTATAGATAAAGGGCGAAGTATATTCATAATGATAATTGGACGGAATTTCAAATAAGCGTAATTCTTTTACTTTTCCTTTCTCGTCAGCATATTTTTTCCCTTCCAAAAATTTTTCAATAAACGCATAAGTGCCATAAGTTAAGCCCTTACCGGAACCACCTATAATAAAAAAGTCCTTTGTATTGGAATGGTGTATATAACCTTCACCTTTAATTGAGCTAAATTCAAATGATTTTAACTTTTTAGTTTTACCGATATAAATACCGGGCTTATCTCCTATCATTGTTTCGGAGTATACGCCCAATGTTACTCCGGTTGAGTTTCGGATGTAATGGCTTAATATACTTGCAGCTTGTTCTTCTTGTTTACTTGGGTTTGAAGGTATTACTATACCGTATATGGTTTGTTTATTTGTAACAATAGTTAAGTCGCTGGCAAGGTTGCATGAATAACTTAGCAACGCTATTGTGATAAACAAAAAGTTTCTCATCCACTAAAATTTTCTCAAGAATACAAATAAAACATCGTATTGGTTTCTAAAGTATCCGCTGTGTAATGCTTGATTATACCAAGTGCCAGTAACATTAAATGTATTTCTGTGTCTGAATATTTTAGTATAACCCATGCTAAAACTGTATGTTCTGATTCGTACGTTTTCGTTTAATATATAATTTCTGCTAAACTCATCCGGTGAATTACCAATGCCAAATCCTGCACTTACATATTCTGTACTTGGCGTAATATACATGCGTAAAGTTGATGAAACTGTGTGGAAAATATTGTTTCCTTGAAAAATAGGATAGTAGCGAATATTTCCCCATACTTCATTCCAATCTCTTGATAAACCAATAACACCGGAAATCATTGTTACATCCAACCAATCGAAACGTAAATACCTAATACCTGCTTCTACGGTATAAACCTTTCTAAAGGTATGGTTTAACGAGTATGCTAAACGTATTGTAGGAAAAACTATTTCGTTTGAAATACCACCTGATGCAAATGAATACCACTTACTACCATGTTTTACATTCAAATCAATTTCTCCTTGTAAGCCTGTCCCAATGTTTCTACCAGCCATGTTTAATCTTCCGGTAATGCTTCCCCATTTTGTAAATCGTGTATATTGTATGGAGGCAATATTTGCTCTTGTTATGTTACTTGCTGAGTCGAATGTGGAATACAAAAACATAAAGCCAATTTCATTACGGAAAGCACGTGCTTTTAATGCATCTGTAAATTCTATGTTACGTAAAGTTGGATAAAAACGAACCAATGAATCAGCCGTTGCTACAGCTTCGTTATAGCTGTTTTGTTTATCCAATATTATTGCTTTCTTTAATAAAAATTGTTCATTTTCAGGATAGAAATATAATCCTCTGTTAGCAGTGTTAAGAGCTGAATCGTAACGTTGTTTTTCAATTAATATATTGCAAGTATAGTTTAATGCATTGCTATCTCGCGGGCTAACTGCTAATACTTCATTAAATTCAACTAACGCGCTATCATATTTTTCTTGTTTGTTTAGTTCAATACCACTTGCTAAGCGTTGTTCAATATATGCTTGTTTTATTTTACTATTATATGGGTAACGTTCACGTAAGTTACCTGTTATTAAATACGCATCTGTATATCTTTTCTGCGATTCTAAAACTGACGATTTTTTCAGAAGAAGTTCTCTGTTGTCAGGATAATAAAGAAGTGCTAAATCTGCATAATACAATGCTGAATCGTACCTTTGGGTTCCGCTTTCTAAATTTATCATTCCATTTAAGGCATCCCAATTGTTTGGTTGTAATCGTAAAATTGTACGGTATTCTTCTCTTGCACCATCGTAATCATCAATAGACATTAAATTTTTAGCATGTGCTGTTTTAACATCCACTACTAAGTTTTGATAACGTTTCTCATTAGGATATTGTTTTTGTATTGCCATTGCTTGGCTTGCAGATAAATCTAACAATCCGGCTTCTTGTAACACAACAGTTCGTTTATATAAGTAATCCACGTCATCCGGATTATTGTTTAATCCTTTGTCTAATACGGTTAATGATTCTTCGTATTTTTTTTGTTGTAAGTATGTCTCCGAAAGTAAAAGTATTGCTTCTTTGTTTGAAGGTTCTAACCGAATAGCTGTATTAAAATCTACTGCAGCACTATCGTATTCTTGTTCTTTTAAAAATTGTCTTCCGCTTAAAATATTGTATTCAATTACTTGTGCTCTGTATTCTCTGTTATTACTATTTAAACGATAAAGCCTTTCAGCTACAAGTGCTGCTTCTGAATATCGTTGTAAATATTCAAGGGTTCCAATTTTCTTTTTAAGAAATTCTTGATCATTGGGGTATGCAGCTATTGCTTTGTTTTCGTAAACCAGTGCTTCGTTATGCAATCCTTTTGCTGTTGCTAAGTTAATTATATAAGCTAATGCTTCTTTATCATTAGGTCTTTTTTCTAAAATGCCTTGAAAAACTAAATAAGGGTCTTCTTTCATGTAAAATCGTCCACTTGCCATTTGAATTTCGTAATGTAGTATTCTTGCTCGTGAATCACCGGGGAAATATTTTATCAACTGCTCTGCTACTTCCAATGCTTCAGCATAATGCATTTGGTCGCTTAGTAATATTGCTTTTTTGGTCAGAAATTCGTAGGAACGAGGGTTTTTAACAAGCTCAGAGTTTATTTGTTTCATTACCTCATTCATATTGCCTTGTTTAATTTCAATATTTAAACGCCCTTCGCTGGCGGCTTTATTATTGGGGTCGTATGCCAATATGTGTGAGTAGCAATCCAAAGCTTTTGCATAATTTCCTAATCGGGTGTAATAAATTGCTCGTTCAAATTTGTAATCAAAGTAGTAACGCATTGCAATACTATCATCGTAATGCACATTTATCAGTTTTTCTATGTATTCATCTGCTGCTTTAAAATCTCTGCAAAAATCCAATACTTCAATTTTTTTAATCATGAAATCACGCTCAAATGGGAAATAATACAATCCATCATCAATCACACATCTTGCTTCTTCTTTATTTTTCATTTGAATTTCAAGATTAGTGCCTAGTAAGTACGCATCCCTATATCTTGGTGATTCTGTCATTACGTGTTTAAATTTAATACGGGCACTATCCAAATTGCCATATAGCATAAAAGCTCTACCTTGCATAAAATGCAAATCCATATAATCGGGTCTGTTCTCTAATCCTTCATAACTTAAAGCGATAGCTTTTTTATAATCTTTTTCTTTGATTTTTTGAACAACCATAGCTAAGTAATCATCTGCAGTAAGTTTTTTACCGCTCCATGGAAATTGTGCTTTACTAACCTGAGGTGATAAGGTTAATAAAACAGTACTAACTACAATGCATAAAAATCGAGCTGCTATAAATGGGTTACGTTGCATTACTTTATTGTTTTATGTTGTTTGAGGGGGAGTAATAATGGGTTTAGGTTTTTGTCCAAATCCTTGGCGTTGCATATTACCCCAACTATGTTTCTTGCCTGTTAAGAAGTTGTAATATCCTTTAAGAGCAAAAAACACAATCATCGGATGGTATATGATAGGCTCTAAAAATGCCATTAAGCATAAGCCTAATACTTCACTCCAAGTTTTGTAATATCGGAAAGTAAGTTGATCCCATAGAATTGCCATAGTTGTAATCATTACTGAATAGAAATAGACAAATACAACTAATATTTTGGCATAGGGCCAATTTATTTGATTAGTAATTATGATGTAGATATAATACAATATACCTGATGCTTCAATAATTGGAGCAAAAAATTCAAACAACAAAGTGTAAGGAAATACAATAAGTCCTAATCTGCCGTAATTTGGATTAAAAATTACTTTTCTATGCATCCACATTACTTCAAATAAACCTCTGCCCCAACGTGTTCTTTGTCTATTTAATACTTTTAAACTTGGAGGTCCCTCTGTCCAACATTGTGTTGTGGGAATGTATCGTATTAAATAGTCTTTGTCGTTATTTCGCATATACACACACATACGGGTTACCATATCCATGTCTTCAGCAAAGGATTTTCCATCGTATCCACCGGCCTGTATTGCTACTTCTTTATCAAATAAACCTAAACCACCGGACACGTTTGGTACACTATTGATAACACTCCATCCCATTTTACCCAAAACATATGCACGTATGTATTCCATTTCCTGGAAACGTGGAATTAAAGCTTTGGGAGGTCTTACACGTGTAATAACACCGGAGTCAACTTCACATGAATTTGCAATACGTAAAGTAGCACCAACTGCAATTACTCGTTTATATTGTTCTTTTATATGTACGTGGCCACATTCAGGGCAAGGAGTTCCAACTTCTTTAATTTTTTTCTCTTCTTCATCTAATATTGGTTTTATCATTTTTAAGAGGGTGTCTCTTTCAATGATACAATCCACATCAGTACATAAAAAATAAGGAAATGAAGAGCAGTTTATACCTGCATTGGAAGCATCTGCCTTACTCTTACCATTAACTTTATCTACTACAATTAATTTGTCGTAAGCAAAGTCGGTTGATTTAAAAATTCGTTTTACAGGTTGGGAGAATATCTTTTCATTGTATGCAAATTCAACTTGTACCAACGAGAATTCTTCAATCATTTTTTCTAGTGTATCATCGGTACTACCGTCATTTATAATAATTACCTCAAACTTTGGATAATTTAATGTAAGTAATGAACGTACGTTTGTAATAATAGTTAGACTTTCGTTAAAAGCGGGTGCAATAATTGAAATACCCGGAGTATCAATTGAGCCAACTATTTTATCGTAATCAACATATTTTTCTGCGCCTACAAATCGTCTTACACCGATATACGATAGAATTGCCAATAAAGCATATACAAGCAATAAACTTACACCATATATGAAAACTGTATTTTCATAAAAATAGGTAATTGTATGCCAAAAAGTATCTTTATTTCCCATAATAATCTAATTTGAGGCAGTAATTGCTCGGGTTTGTGCTGCTTGCCCAAATCCTTGTCGTTGCATATTTCCCCAACTGTGTTTTCTATTTGCTAAGAAGTTAAAGTATCCTTTAAGTGAGAAGAAAACTATTAAAGGATGATATATTATCATTTCAAACATTGCAGTGAAGCATAGCAATAAAATTTCACGCCATGTTTTATAAGTATGATAAGTTAGTTGATCCCACAAAATGGATAATGTACTTATCATGATAGCATACGAATAAACAAAAACTAATAATAAAATAGCATACGGCCAGTTTACTGCATCAAGAATTATAATAATGATGTAATAAATTATACCAAGAGCTTCAACAATTGGAGCTAATAATTCAAAAACAAAATTATACGGCATAACAATTAATCCTAACTTCCCATAACGGGGATTAAATATAACTTTACGATGTGCATACATCAATTGAGCTAACCCACGAGCCCAACGCGAACGCTGCCTGCCATATACCCTTAATGTGCTTGGCCCTTCTGTCCAGCAAAGTGTTAAAGGAATATAACGTATAGAATAATCAATATTGTAATTTACACAATATACCATCATACGTATAACCAATTCCATGTCTTCTCCAAAACTATTAGGATCATAACCGCCTGAATTAATTACAATCTCCCTATCAAATAATCCTAAACCACCCGATACGTTAGGAACACTATTTATTGTGCTCCATCCCATTTTACCCATAACAAAAGAGCGTATATATTCAATCTCTTGAAACCTTGGTAATAGCTGTTTAGGCATTACTACCTTTTGCATAAAACCTTGGTCAACAACACAAGAATTTGCCATACGCAATGTAGCTCCAATAGCTATAAGTCTTTTATCGGTTTCTTCCATTATAGGCTTTATCAGCTTCATTATTGCATCTCTATCCAGTATAGAATCAACGTCTGTACAAAGAAAATAATCAAATGAGGAAACATTTATACCAGCATTGGACGCATCAGCTTTTGACTTTCCATTTATTTTATCTACAACAACTAATTTTGAATAGGCTAAGTTTGTTGAACGGAAAATACGCTTTACCGGTTTAGTTTTTAATCTTTCATTGTATGCAAAATCCACCTCTATTAAATCAAACTCTGCAATCATTTTTTCTAATGAATCATCCGTACTACCATCGTTTACAATGATTACTTCATATTTCGGATAGTTTAAATTAAGTAGAGAGTGAACATTTTCTAAAATTGTTATGGTTTCATTATATGCCGGAGCAATTACTGATATACCTGGTGTGTGTATGGAGTTTAGTAACAATGTGTAATCAACTCTACTGTCTAATACTTTAAATTTCCTTACAGCCACTAACGACATAATAGCAAGGAATGCATATATTAGTAGTAAGGTTGTACCATAAATAAACACAGTACCTTCGTAAAATTCACCAAAAAGCTCTATATAAACCCCGTACTTCATTGTTAATATTTAATAAGTGGGTTCATACAATGTTTTAAAATTATTGCACCATCAGCAGTTGCTGTATCTATTAAGTTCTGTACAATATCTTTTGCAGCTCTGCCATGATTAATTAATGAACGTGCAGCATTCTTTTTAATATCAAAATCTGATGTACGTATAAATTCGCCTCGTAAAAACTGTATTTGTTTTCCGGTTGAGAAGCGACCAATAGCTTTTAATATTTCAATCTGACAGTTTAATGGTTGATTGTTATATATTGCAATTAACTTTTCTTCAATATCATCAGCTTTAAGTTTACCTAAACATTTGATTGCTTCTACGCGTAGGTAATGGTCTTTGTTGTCCAATAACTTAACGATAGATGGAATAGCAGCGTGTTGATTATAATGAACAACAAGTTTTAGACAAAATGAAACAATACTTTTATTTGTAGAGTAAGTAATCCAACGTGCAAAATTAGGAATAGTAAGACCTTCGGTAGTTGTTATAATTTTAAATAGCTCTAACTGATCCCAAAGTAATAAAGGCTCTGTTGCATCGTCAAAAAACTTAAAAGGGTCGTTTTTACTTAATTTAATATAAGCAATTCGGGCTTCTGAACGTAGCTTTCTGTTTCTACTATTGGTTAAAGGGAGGATTAACACGTCTGCTACAGCTACACTCATGCTTGTAAGTTCAACTAGTCCTAATATTTTTGTGCTGTTATTAAATGATTTCAATTTATTGAATGATAACTTTTCAAGTTCTAACTCAACAAAAAGTCGTTTAAATAACAAGTTTCTATCACCCGAAAAACTATTTGCAAAATATATTAACCTATCTACTAATGCTTGTTTTACCCACCCTTGCGAGAATACTTGTTTTTGAAATGGCTCAAGGTCCAGCTTAACATCTTGTGGTGGAACTCCAGCTAAAATTTCTTCATTAAAAATTATATTATCCGTTATCAGATTGTCAATAAAAGTATTTATTTTTCTGGTTCTAACATCGGTAAGATATCCTTTACCTCTTCTGAAAATTATAGATAAATATGCAATTATAGTTGCGGAAATAGCCACAGCTGTTAAGAAAACCGCAATTTGTATTACTACAGGATAACTATCGTAGTAATAAAAATATTTTCTAAAGAAAGGTCCAAATAAACTGTCAGCTACTATAAATGATAACATATTGTATTTACTCTTTTATTAATCTTTTTATCCTAATCAATAATTCATCCGGCATAATTGGCTTGCGGATGTAATCGTCTGCTCCAATATTTAATCCTTCTTTTATTGCACTTTCTGTACCTACAGATGAAATTACTATAATCGGTACATTTAAGGCGTTAGGATGCTGCTTGAATTTGCTAATAATCTCAAAACCATTTGAATACGGCATCATTAAGTCTGTAATTACCATGTCGTATTTTTCTGCTTCTATCTTCTCAAGTGCATCTTTTCCGTTGTTTACAGCAATAACATTATAACCTTCTTTGGTTAAAATTCGATTCATTACTTTTAATATCAATTCGTCATCATCAATTAAAAGTATTTTTTTAGCTGCTATGTTATTAGTGGGCATCTTGATTAATTATGGTTTTTTATTATATATATTTATTGTTTAGAACACTTTAAAACGATCATCCTCTTCGTCTGATTCCTTTCGGTCGGTATTGCAACAATCTCTTACAAATCCGGTAAAAACTAATGTTTTGTATTGATCATTGTAAGTATTTGTTTGTACAATTACAGATTTTCTGATTGCGTCAAGTTGTGTTCTACTATCAAAAACTATCTGTATTGTCCCTTGTTTACCCGGCTGTATTGGGTCTGTATTGTATTTGGTTAATGTACATTTGCATGTTTCGGTTACACCAATTACAAACAATGGTTTTTCGCCTACGTTCTTAAAACGATAGATTAATTGCACTTTTTCGCCTGCATTTATTGTCCCAAAATTAATTGATGCATTATAATCTAACCAACGAATATATGTGTAATTTGATGTATCCTTAGCTATTTGCTCTCTTTCCTCTTTTGTTACACCACGTAATTGATTTGGTCCCTCTCCGCACGATACTATGACAAATGCTATGAAAAGCAATAAAAATTTACATTTTTTGTAAAATAACATTGAACAAATATAAATACTGTTATTCGTTATTTTGTTTTATGTATATACACTTTTATACTAATAGTGGTTAATAAATGATTTTTCGCCTATTTTAATAGATATTTGGACGTTAATTCTTCATTTGTATGGAAATTGACTTTTTTTAATGATTTTATTTAGTAGAATTGTCCACTGTAACATTTGTAACAGCATAATTTATTAATTGGTATTATTCTTGATAAATTTATTAAAACTGAAAATAATTATATATGAAAATTAAAAGAACTATTGTTTTTGGGGCTGTATTGATAGGATTAACAGCCTTTGCAATGAGTGTAAAAACTTCTACACCTAAACCAACTGAGCATGTTAAACCAACAGCCGTAGAAACAATGCCTGATTTTGCTGTAAAGGATGCAAATGGAAAGACCATAAATTTACGAAGCCTGAAAGGTAAGAAGGTTTTTGTAAACCTATGGGCTACATGGTGTGGTCCGTGCCGTAGAGAAATGCCATCAATAAACAATTTATACAAAAAAGTAAATAGTAAAACCGAATTTGTAATGCTTAGCTTAGATGATAATTTTAATAAAGCTATTGCATATAAGGCACAACAAGGTTTTGATTTTCCTGTTTATTATCCTGCAAATAACCTCCCTCCTTTATTCCAAGTACAAGGAATACCAGCCACATTTATTTTTAACGAGAAAGGTGAACTGATTCAGCGATTAGAAGGAATGATGGAGTATGACACTGAACAGTTTGTGAAATTATTGTCCGGTAAATAAAATATATGATTTGTAGGTTGCTCTTGAATTTTAAAAAAGTCAAGAGCAACTTTTTATAGTAATACAATAGCATTTCTGTGAAGTTTTACCTTCTTATTATTTTCCATTTGCTTAAGTAATCGCGAAATTACAACACGCGAAGTATTTAGGTCGTTTGCTATTTGCTCATGGGTAAGTTGTAACTCATTATTACTCGTTGCGTTTTTTTGTTTTATTAAATAATATTCCAACCTTTCATCCATTTTATGAAAAGCAACACTACGCATCGTGTCTAATAGTTCTTGAAATCTTGCTCGGTAATTTTCCAATACAAAATAATACCAACTTTTGTAACTCTGCATTAGCTTATCTAATATTTCAAGCGGTATTAATAATGCTTCAGTATCTTCTGCTGCTATGGCTTCTAATTCCGATTTTTTATTTCGTGCTGCACAAATAAAACTCATTGCACATGCTTGTCCGGGCTCAATAAAGTACATAAAATATTCCTCTCCTTCTTCTCCTGTGGTATAAATTTTTATTCTTCCGGAAGTAACCAATACAGTCCATTTCAAATACTGTCCACTTTCCATTACCATATCGTTTGCCTTAAATGTTTTTACAATTGCGTGCGAAGCTAATTGTTGTTTTAAGCCATCTTCAAAATGTGGAAAGAGTTGGTTAATTAATTCTATCTTTTTATCCATTATCCTTATTTTAAACAACGTTTATATAATTGAACAGTATTTTCTAATCCATAATAAAGTGCATCACATACTAATGCATGCCCAATGCTTACTTCTGATAAATTAGGGATGTTTTTATAAAAGTAATTTAAATTTTCTAACGACAAGTCATGTCCGGCATTTATTTCTATTTCCAGCAATGAGGCTTGTTTTGCAGCATCTATGTACGCTTTAATGGCTTGTTCTTTATTAGTGCTGTAATGTTTTGCATAATTCTCGGTATATAGTTCAATTCTATTAGTAAGCGTTTTTTTTGCACCATTAATTTTATCTATATCAGGGTCAACAAATATGCTTGTTCTAATACCGTGGGCTTTAAATAATTGAATAGTTTCTTTTAAATAATCACCATGTTTTATCGTATCCCAACCATGATTGCTGGTAATTTGGTTAATTGCATCCGGCACCAATGTTACTTGAGCAGGTTTTACGGCCAGCACCAAGTCTATAAATTTTTGTTCTTTTGGGTTGCCTGCAATAATTACTTCAGTTGAAATAACTTTTTTTAGTGCATAAACATCTGCATAGCGTATGTGCCTTTCATCCGGACGAGGATGTACAGTAATGCCATCAGCACCGAAACGTTCAATGTCTATCGCTGTTTTGATAACATCAGGATTATTACCACCGCGCGAGTT
>JACFNJ010000321.1 GCA_019454865.1 Bacteroidia bacterium | reverse complement strand
CCATAATAATCGTAAATCTGTTTTTGTTCGGGCGATATGTTTACGAATGTCCCTTTTGTGCACCAATGGGCTGATACAACCAACGCTGCTTTTACATCATAATTCTTCTGCAAGTCAATCCCCAGCTCAAACAACTTTTGCCAAAACGCTCTTTCGTTTCTTGAAACAGGAATATCCATCGGATTACCATGAGAAGTAAACAGCACAGGCATCTTTTTACTTTGAATAGGAAGCGCGTTAGTGAAATTTTTAAAACTGCCTAATGTTCCCATCGCTGTTAACGCTAAAATTGATTGAAGAAATTCTTTGCGTTCCATAGTAATTTATGATTTAGGCTGAACAGGAACTTCTTTATACCTGCCCCACGCTATAAAAAATGCTATGGCTGCCAAAATCACATTAAAGCCCAACGCTTCATATTCTCCTTTGGTAATATGATACACAAATGCGAATACCATTATAGTGAAAATGCCTAAAGCCGCTAATGGTGTAAGCATTGGTTTAATACGCAACAATGCAGGAAGCAAAAGCCCGATACCGCCCAACAATTCGGAAATACCGATGAACCTTACCAATCCTGATGAAACGTCATTAACCCACGGCAATGAAGTGCCTAATTGTTCAATAGGTTGGGTTGATTTCATTACTCCTGCCATTAAAAACATGGCTGCCAGTAATACCTGTGCCACCCACAAGGCAATATTCAGGGTTTTATTGTTCTTCTTTTCCATTTATTTACTTTTTGAATTTAGATAAAAGATATTCTTGGACAGTGGTTGGTTTACGACTAAGCAATTGTGTTAAATCAGTGGTAGAAATATTCATAGTATCGGCTGCAAAAGCAACTGCAAATGCTGTAAACATACGTGCGTAATCCTCCGGAACCCCATGTTGCATTAAGGTTTGCTGATAAACTTCTGGTTCGGGAGAAACATAGTTGATCGCAACTCCGGTAACTTCAGAAATGTGCTTCGCAATTTCCCCAAACGATACAGGTTGTTCGATACCGATGTTGTAAGTTTTATTTTCGTGTCCGCCTGTAGTTAAAACATTAGCAAGCGCTTCTGCAATTTCGTTTCGCAATACAAAATTTATTTTTCCCTCACCTGCCGGAACAAAAATGGTTTTGGTTTCCAATATCTGTTCCCCCACATAATCCATCAACATATCCATATAAAAACCGTTTGCAAAAATGGTATAGGTAATTTCGGATTCTTTAAGGTATTTTTCTGTTTTCACATGATCTTCGGCTATAAACCACAGCGGAGATGTTGGGTCTTCATGGGTTCTCATAAAACCTGTGTAGATGATATGCTTCACACCATTTTCTTTAGCAGCTTTGATTGCATTGATGTGCTGCACCGCTCTGCTTTTGGTCATTTCGCTGGAAGAAATCAGAAGCATAGTTTCTACGCCTTGCATTGCAGTGC
>JACFNJ010000320.1 GCA_019454865.1 Bacteroidia bacterium | reverse complement strand
ATCAACCGGAGCGGCACCTCCTATTTTTTACACAAAGATACGGACGTTACCTTTTAATTCTCTGAAATTATGCAAAATATAATATGGAGTATTACACGATTTATCTTACATAATCTCAGAGAAATTATCCTTACACTATCCTTTACTGTTGTTAATTAGTCTGTTTCTTAACTTCACAAATATAAACAAAAGTTTCACCAGCACAAACATATTGGTGGTCTTTTGAACCAACTAAACCACTCAACCCATAATTAACATCGGGTTGTAATTTAAATAACATTCTGCCTGGTCCATTCCAAGTACAACGTCCACCAACACTTGTCAACACATATCCAGACTCTGGATAACCTTGTACATTATCTCCACCAGTATTAATATAATGAGCGTTAGCTTGAAAATTTTTAACATCAAGAGTACCAAAACCTGGTATATTAGGATTTATACCAATTGCATATGCAGTAACGGCTGAAGGAAAAAGATAACCGTGTGCACGCGATGCAGCCTGCCAGGTTGTTTTGCTAATGGGGTTAGACTGACACAACAAATGCCCAGTTCCATTCGGCAAACTTGCTCCTCCTCCAATAATTTTTTGCCCCCAGGAACACTAACCGTAATTGATGTATAGGCATTATCTACTGAAGATATATTGGTTCGTAGTGATACATATTTCATTAATGTATTTCTAGAAATATTTTTTAATTTAATACCTATTGCATAGCAAGTCAACGGATGTTCGGCAACATAAAGATGCATTTTCGATCTCGCTACCCAAGTTGTTAAATTTGCATCTAATGGATTATTACCAATTAATAATCCGCCACCATCCGTTTTGGCACCACCACCAACAAGTACAAAATCTGGATCAACAGAACAATACACTGTTACTCCTGGACCATATCCCGATGCTTCCCATACACGAATTTCAATATCTCCTGAAAAATCTGTAAAAGATGTTGAGTTTAATTCACTTAAATCTCCGCCCTTTTTTAATTGTTTATTGGTACTAACTAATTTCCGATTCGTATTATTAAATATCCTTTCGCTTACAAAAGATTCAGAATTTTGATACGAACTACTAACTTCAGATTCTAAACAACCAATAAAACTTAATACAAAAATAAGTAGTAGCCCTATATACAATACCATTTGATTTTTCATATAATCTCCTTTGATTTTTTACATGAATAAAATAAAACCAAAAGTGTACAGCAATTTATGTAAACCCAGTTGAATATCGCTTAAAACAATATAACCCCCTGCTTTGCAAGTCCGCTGCAAAGGAAAATATAAAATTACACTCAACATAAAATTGAGTATAAAATAAAATTCTATCTAAAATAGTTTGAAATAAAAACGTTAAACGGGTAACAATGAAAAGAATTGCTTGCTTGCTTGCTTGCTTGCTTGCTTGCTTGCTTGCTTGCTTGCTTGCTTG
>JACFNJ010000319.1 GCA_019454865.1 Bacteroidia bacterium | reverse complement strand
AGATTTTAATAGCAGATGGACAACCCGTTGATACCAAACAAATGATATTGATAAACTAAAACTCAGCCCAATGAAAAAGTATTTCTTATTTTCTTTTTTAGTATTAATGGTCTTTGGTTGTGACCCTGAGGATGTTGATTATAGACAATTGTATGTTGGCTCATTTGACTTTATGTGCATAAAAAGCACCATGGTTATGTGTTATGATACTACCAATGATTGTGTAAATGGTTGGAAAGAACTATGGGTGGATACTAATTACATTGAATCATATGTGGATTTGTATAACTCAAATAGAATAAAAATACAATTTGGAGATGCTATCATTGGGATTAACGTAGATACTGATGATACTATTAAACAAACAATTTTTCCAATTTTATTAGACAATGGCGATATTAATTTACCAGAATACCCAATAGGTGGTCATAATTATTTTATAGGTAAATATATAGGGCATGACACCATTGAAATAAATCTACAATATGGATATTCCGCCGGCGGTTATGATAAGTACAAAGTTATTGGAACAAGAATGCATTAACATAATACACGTTTGCTAACATGGTATTGCCGCAAGCGGGGGTAAAGTGCTTAATTGAAGTTTTGTGTTTCTATTTTACATTTATGCTATGCTGAAAGTTAGTGCTTCTAAGCCCCGCCTTCGGCAATACCCAAACCGTTAGCGTTCATTGGCAAAAACGATTTCAAACAATAAATTTAACAGGCGAAATCCGAAAAGCCTTTTAACAGAGTAGGAAAAATTTAAACACTAAAACAAAGTAATATGACAAAAAACAAATCAAAACCCATTTTACTCCTCATTGCAGGACTTCTATGGGTGAGCTTTACACAAGCTCAAGAATCTGCCAATGCCTCTGGTGGTGATGCCACAGGCAGCGGAGGAACAGTTGCTTACAGCGTTGGACAAATAGTTTATACTACAAACACGGGTAGCTCTGGCACAGTAAGTCAAGGCGTACAACATGCCTACGAAATTTTCACAGTAGGAATAAAGGAAACAGGGCTAAACATTTTGCTAATCGCTTTCCCCAATCCTACTACGGATAATTTAACCTTGCAAATACAAGATTATAACAACGAAAAATTGTCGTATCAGCTTTTTGATATGCAAGGCAAATGGCTAAGTAACGGACATATAGTAGCGCAGCAAACACAAATAAACATGAATAATTTGCCAGCAGCTACTTATTTTATCCATGTTGTAAACCAAGAAAACAAAAAAGTAAAATCATTTAAAATCATCAAAAACTAAATACTATGAAAAAGTTAATTTTTACACTATCGGTACTGCTCTTATCGATTGGGGCTTTTGCTCAAGCTCCTCAACAAATGAGCTATCAAGCGGTGGTGCGAGATAACGCTGGTGCATTAGTGACCAACCAAAATATCTCTATGCGTGTGAGTATTCTGCAAGGTT
>JACFNJ010000318.1 GCA_019454865.1 Bacteroidia bacterium | reverse complement strand
CAAAACATATTACCATAAACTGATCGCCAACACACATTACTACATTTGTATGATAAATTGGTTGATTGGACTTATCCACTGCGTGAAATGCAATTAATTCATACCCCATTTTGTTACAGAAAACTTGCAACAACGTTTTATCAGTACGAGGCGAAATACATGCATAACAAATACGTAAATCCCGATCCAATACCATGCTTCCGGTTCCTTCCAAAAAGCGTTCTTCCTGTTCGTACAAAGTTAAATCAACTATTTCGGTAAGTTGAAAATCTTCGGCAATTGCATCTGCAATGTCAGGTCTTCTTTCAAGCCTTCTATTGGGTGCAAACATAGGATACAAAACCATATCGCCACTTTCGTGTGTACTAAACCAATTATTTAAAAAAACACTATCCGGTGTATGTGGATACTCCGTATCATCAAATACCATAACCTCAACACCATTATCTTTAAGTAGTTTCACAAAACTGTTAAACTCATTTACAGCCATGTTGGATGCGTTATCATTAATCGAATCAGACTTTTGGAATGCATTATTTAAAGCCGTTTGTTCATTAAATGTAAAACTAACCGGACGTATCATTACCAAGTGAGAAGTATTTTGAGCCATTATTCTAAAAATTTCAAATTCAAATCAACACAAAAACCATAGTAAACCCATAGCAAATGTTGTAAAAGTAAAGAATTGCTACAATTTGCTTATACTTGCAGCGTACCATTTAGGTTTTTTATGCGTGATGAGCGATTTAAATTAATAACAATTGAGAGTGATTTCGGAGCAGGCAAACAAGGAGCTGCTCAAGGTCCGGGAGCCTTAATAAACGAATTAAAATCCCGAAATTTTAATTTTATAGAGTTAAATAATCCTATACAAATACACCCACTGCCTTCTTCAGAAGATGGAATAACACCCTTTGGAAAACACATAGCTGAAAACAGAAAATTGCAAGAAACTATTTGTACAGCTATCGAAACTATATTAAGTAATAATTCTATACCATTTATTTTAAGTGGTGATCATAGTAATGCAAATGGAACAATTTCAGGAGTTAAAAATTATTTTTCCGATAAAAGAATAGGTGTAATTTGGATAGATGCACATGCGGATATTCATAGCCCATACACTACCCCATCCGGTAATATGCACGGCATGCCATTAGCTGCATTACTTGGCATAAATAATGTACTTGTGCAAAAAAACAATCCTAAAGAAATAAGTAAAATGGAATGGGAAAATTTAAAACAAGTGGGCAGTAAAAAAATTGAACCTAAAATTTTACCATCCGACTTGGTTTATATTGCACTAAGAAGTACTGAGGAAGAAGAGGAAAATATTATTGCAAAGCAAAATATTAAAGCATTCAGACCGGAAGAAATTGCATCACTTGGAATTGTACAGGTATTA
>JACFNJ010000317.1 GCA_019454865.1 Bacteroidia bacterium | reverse complement strand
CCCTGGCAACATGCACTGGCTGCTGCTGCACGGCGCCCAACCGGAAGCACGCTCCGCCTCTGGCACATCGCCGATCAGCGTTGCGCTTGGGCATGGTGATGCCGGTATTGAGACGCTCCAGCTGCTGTTTGCCCACGGCGGTTCTCCTGCAGGCCGCAGCGGGCTTGCCCGTTTTATGGAAGCCTGCCTGCAGCGGCAGCAGCAGGATTCGCGCGCCGAAGCGTTTGCGCTCGGCCTGCTCTCGCGCGGCGCAGATCCGTTTGCCGCAGATGCAGCCGGCACCCCACCGCTACCGCTGGCGGTGCGATTGGGCTGGATGCGGTTGTTGGAGCGACTGCTGGCGATGGGTGTGGACCCCGACAGTTGTGACGCCCGCGGCTTGACCGGTCTGCATTTGGCCACCAGCCAAGGCCGACTGGACATTGTCAAACTGCTGCTCCGCCCCGGCGGATCTCCCGATCGTCGCGGCGCAGACGGCGATACGCCTTTGGGCATTGCACTCGCCAACAGCAACCGAGTGCTGGCCGAGTGGCTGAATTGGAACCAATGGAAACTGCCGCGACGCCCGCTGCAGGCGCGCGACCTCCCGGCCGCCGCGATGTCCGGCGACAGCGGTGCGGTACAGCGTCTGCTCGACCTCGGCCTCCCGATTGACACCCGCGACCACCAAGGCTGCACCGCACTGCTGCGCGCTGCCGGTGGCGGCCATTTGCCGCTGGTGCAGTTGCTGTTGGAGCGTGGCGCAGCACCGGATATCGCCGCTACATCTGGTGCCACGCCGCTGTCGGCCGCCGTCAGCATGCGCCACATCGCCATCGTCAACTGTCTGCTGAATTCTGGCTGCGGTCTGGAGCAGCGGCTGCCGGGCGATGTCACCGTCTTGATGCTGGCTGCAGCACTGGGGCTGCCCGAAATCACCACCCGCTTACTGCAAGCGGGTGCCGATGTGCATGCGGTGGATGCGCAAGGCCTCACGCCTCTGCACTGCGCGGCACTGTATGGCTTCACCGCACGCGATCGCAGCCGCCTGCTGGCGCTGCTGGATGCACTGCTGCTAGCGGGTGCCGATCCGCAGCGCCGCTCTCACACACAGGCCACACCACTGCTGTTGCTCTTGGGCGGCAAAGCCGATCCCGGCACGCCCTGCAGCGACGATCTGCTCCTGGTTGCGATGGAGCGGCTGCTGGATGAGGATGCACGCATTGACGTTGCCGACAAACACGGCATTACACCGCTGCACCTTGCGGCCCAACACGGCCTGCAGCAGGTTGCGCATGCCCTGCTGCGTGCGGGTGCCAACCCCTCGATACGTGACAATGCACAGCGCAGCGCGCACGATGTCGCGATGGCACGCGGTTACATGGAAATTGCCGCTGATCTTGCATCGCCTACTGCTGCGGCGACGAATACCGTTTCAATGGCGCGCTTCTTGCGCGACTGAACCAGAAACGGACACAGGC
>JACFNJ010000316.1 GCA_019454865.1 Bacteroidia bacterium | reverse complement strand
CTTTGTATATAAATATATCTATGCACATAAAGATAGTGTTGCTGAAAGAGTTGTTAATCCGGTAAATGACTTTAGTCAAGCGGAATTTAAAAACTACAACAAACGCTTTGGTAAACGTACAGCACTAACAACATCCGATTTAAATGGAGATTCACTGCCGGATATTATTCTTGGCAGTATCTCAGGAGGATTAATTTATTTAAATACTAAAAAAGATAATACCGTTAATGCATTGAATGAAAAGTATTTGATGGAACATGGTATTCATTTGTATCCAAATCCTGCTAACAATAGCTTTACTGTTGCTTTTGATGTGTTATTGCCTTCTGATGCTCAGTTTAGTTTGTATGATTTAATGGGTAAAAAAATGCAATCAGGCATTCTCAAAAAAGATATAACTACACACAATATTTCAGTTGATGAAATTCCGGAAGGGTTGTATTTACTAACGCTTACAACGGATAATTGGCAAACCACCAAAAGAATTCAAATAAAGAAATAACACATTCTTCAAGTTTCAATACATGCAAAAAGAGTTGTCTAATAAATTTAAACAACTCTTTTTTTATATGAATTACTACCAGTTATTATTCTTTTGCTGCTTTTTCCTTTTTTGTTCGTAATTCTTTTAAATCTTTTATTGATAATTGGCAATCATCAATAGCTGCGCTTGAATAATAAACAAGCTCGCCAGTTGTAGAAGTAATTATTTTATTGCATCCATTCTCGTCTTTACTGTAAAAGAAAACAAGATTATCTTTTCTTGTAACAATAGATTCGTAAATTTCATCAATATCCATTTCTTCTACTTCATTTCCATAAATTTCTTCCGGTCCTTCTTTACCTTTTATTTTCATCCCTCTTATCGGAACATAAATTTTTTTCTCCAATAAGTTTTTATCTAAAGGTGCAGCTTGTGCAATTGCTGATTTGCTTATTCCTTTGTCATTTGGCGATTCAATTGCTTGATTAAGATAATGATTTAGCATTTGGACAGCACGAGTTAATTCAGGCAGCCAATCAAAAGTGTCTATGGCATTGCTACAATATGCACCGGCAACTAAATCTTCTAATGCAGCTTTTTTCTTGAATTTTGCACCATTAGTTATTAGCAATCCATTAAAGTCTTCTTCACAGCTTCCTACTTTGGCTCTTATTTTTGAACCTTTACTTTTACTAAAAAACAGATACGAAAATTCCGGTTTATTATACGCTTTCATTGCAGTGTCGTCAATAAACTCAACTCCTGAACTGAAAGTCCAATAGCTTTCAACGGCATGTTTAATAGATGCATTATAAGATGAATCGGTTGTTAATACTACTACCAATCGTGTGTCTTTAAATTTTTCAATGTCTTCTTTTTTCTTTTTAAAACCAATCTGACTGAATGTAGTAAAAGCGAATAGTAAACTTAAAAGTGTTAAAGCTGATTTCTTCATTATTTGTTTCTTTTAATAAAACA
>JACFNJ010000056.1 GCA_019454865.1 Bacteroidia bacterium | reverse complement strand
TTTTCATGTTATTCACGTAATCTACCGTGTCTGTTTCTAATGAAAAATTTTGTTCCGTTACAATGAAATCAAAAAGTAATGCCTTTTGGATATTTGCAATCAAATAAATACCACCCTGCAAATGCTCATTACCCTTAAATACCATTACTCCGTCTTTGTTGGTAGTGGCACTATCTTTTATGTATTGGTTATCGCCATAATAATAGCCTAAGAAAAATTTGGTATTAGGTGCTTTATTAATTTTAATTGTTATGTTATAGGCAAATGATGTGGTAGAGAATAAAAGAACAAAAGCGAAAAGGGATAGTTTATTTACGTTCATATACAATTTTTTCAAGTGTTATTTCGAGGGTAAAAGTACACAATTGCTAAGAACTTGTTTAGACCGTTT
Source organism: Bacteroidia bacterium (assembly GCA_019454865.1). Lineage (GTDB taxonomy): Bacteria > Bacteroidota > Bacteroidia > UKL13-3 > UKL13-3 > UBA6183. The sequence goes on along the minus strand of JACFNJ010000056.1, from coordinate 12,510 downwards.
AAAAAATTAATAAAATTTTATGTTTGAAATAGGTAATGATTATTTGTAAAAGCTTGGGTTTAAAGCATTGTTTAAATTAATAGTAGGTATATTACACAATTCCGTTTTACATTCGTACAGTGCAAGAATTTCCTATTGATTTTGTTAAGCAAATGGAGCATCTGTTGAAGGATGAATCTGCGATATTCTTTGAAGCATTGCAAACAGAACCTGCAACATCCATTCGGTTAAATCCCTTTAAGAAACCATTGTTTAATCATTCGTTTACTCCCGTAGCATGGTGTACCAATGCTGTATATCTCAAATACCGTCCTTCATTTGTTGCCGATCCATTGTTTCATGCGGGTACGTATTATGTGCAGGAGGCCTCGTCTATGTTTTTGCAAACGGTGTTTAATCAAGTTAAGCCAAAGCATACAGTTAAAGTGTTGGATTTGTGTGCTGCACCCGGAGGAAAATCCACACTGCTTTTGGATTGCATTACCGATGATGATTTATTAGTAGCAAATGAAAGTATAAAAAAACGAGTACCTATATTAGAAGAAAACTTGTTGAAGTGGGGAAGAGCCAACGTAGTGGTTACAAACAACGATTCGCAGGACTTTACAAAACTTACAAATTTTTTTGATTGCATTGTTGTAGATGCGCCATGTTCAGGCGAGGGAATGTTTCGAAAGGATAAAAATGCTATATCAGAGTGGAGCATGGCTCATACGCAATTTTGTGCTGAACGACAAAAACGAATTTTAGAAAATATTTTACCTGCCTTAAAACCCGGTGGCTTTTTAATTTATTCAACCTGTACATTTAATACGGTTGAAAACGAAGAAAACATTGCGTGGCTTATTAATAAACATGCAATGCAAACTGTTGCGATAAATTCTTTTTCGGGTATTGAAGTAGTGAAAAAATTTGAGCAAACACCTCTGTTTGCATATCGGTTTTATCCGCATAAAGTAAAAGGTGAAGGTTTTTTTATCGCTTGTTTACAAAAGCGTGCTGACGATGCTACAAACACAATTAAGAATAAAACCACTCCGACAAAACAAAAGGCAACTATTGATGTAGCAAATTGGGTTTCTCATTCGGAGCAATTTGTTTTTACGCAACACAAGGATGAAATTTATGCATATCCATTAAACTTAAACGAAACAATAAATTTTCTTAAAACAAAGCTGAACATACCAACTGCCGGATTACATGTTGGTACTAAGATCAAAGATAGTATTCATCCAAGCCATGCATTGGCACTAAGTATTTATGCTAACAAATCTGTTGCCTATAAGGATTTAAACAAAGAACATGCATTGCGCTATTTGCGTAACGAAACCTTTGCATTGGATGCAGATTGCCTGGGTATTTGTATGGTGGGTTACGCTAATTTTGCATTGGGCTGGGTAAAAATTATGCCCAACCGAATGAATAATTATCTTCCCAAAAATATTCGAATAATTAAAGATTTGCCTTCCTTATTATCTGCCGAAACTATCGGGTAAAGTAATGTTTATAAATTAATGTTGCTTGTGAATAGGTGTAGTTTGATACAGCTATTTCGAAATAATTAATACAAATAGTATTACTAAACGGCAAAAAAAATTACAAAAAGTAATACTAATTGTATTTAAATATTTATATTTGAAGCCTATTATGATAGATAGAATTGCATTTAAACAACTGCTTCCACACCTTAAAAATAAGCATGTTACTGTAATTACCGGCATGAGGCGGGTGGGTAAAAGCACTGCATTGAAGTTTTTATTAGAGCAAGTTAAACACGATAATAAAATTGCTTTTGATTGTGAGCGCATAGAAGTACGTACGTTATTTAATCGCCCGAACTATGAAAGCATTATTGACGAACTGAAACTAATGGGTTTGAATTTTTCAAAACCATGCATAATTGCTCTTGACGAAATTCAGTTGATTGCCAATTTGCCAAGTTTTGTAAAATATGTTTATGATACTTACGGTGTTAAATTTATTGTTACCGGTTCCAGTTCATACTATATGAAAAATCTTTTTTCGGAAAGCCTTGCCGGTAGGAAACGAATATTTGAGATGTATCCGCTTTCATTTTCTGAATTTTTGCAATTTAAGAAATCAGCAAATAATGAATTAGATAAATATGCAATGAAACCATATAACACTGCATGGTATAACCGATACAAAGATTTGTATGAAGAATATATTCGTTTTGGTGGATTTCCGGAAGTAGTGTTGCAAAAGAAAATAAGCGATAAACGAGAATTACTTAAAGATATTATTAACTCTTACATTGAGTTGGATGTAAAATTACTTTCTGATTTTTCAGTAAGTGATGAATTGTATCGGTTGATAAAGTTGCTGGCTGCTCGTGTTGGCAGTAAAGTGGATTATACTAAACTTGGTAGTATAGCAGGATTGCATAGGCATAAAGTGAATACGTATATGCAACTTATGGAAAGTACATATTTGATATACTTGGTAAGCCCATTTACAAGAAATATTGATAAAGAAGTTTCACAGCAGCCTAAAATATATTTTTCCGATACAGGTATTATCAATGAATTAGCAGGTATGCAGCTATCAAGCGGTCAGTTGTTTGAAAATGCCATTGCAGCACAGTTGAAACGTAAAGGTGAGATTCAATACTATCAAAAAAAAACAGGTCAAGAAATAGATTTTATATTTAATGCTAACACTGCAATAGAGGTAAAAGAAACTGCTATCGAACAAGATAAAAAGGTATTGGCACAACGTGCATCTGCCATTGATTTGAAGAAAAAAATACTGATAAGTCGTTATGTACCGGCATCCGGTTTTGATAGCTTTGTTTGGGGTGGAAATATTTTTTAAATAACTCGGAAATAAAAAGTCAGTATTAACAGATGAAAATTCATAAAGTATTAGTTGAAGCAGTTGTACATGCACTGGATTTAATTTTTATTGATAAAAAACAAGCGGATAAGGTTGTAGCAAACGTATTAAAATCCAATGCTAAGTGGGGTGCAAGAGATAGAAACTTTATTGCTGAAAATGTATATGAAATTGTAAGATGGTGGCGTAAAATTATTTTTTGTGCCGACATTCAGGACGACAAAGTATCATCCAATAATTTATGGCAAATTGTTGGGGTATGGTTAGTGATGAGAGGGGGCAATTGCCCTGCCTGGAATGAGTTTGAACAAATTGATGTTACTTCAATTAATACACGCATAAAGCAAGTAGGAGAGAAGTTTGCTATTGCACAATCATATCCGGATTGGTTAGTTAATGAACTTGCAGATGAGCTCCCGGAAACATGGGAGCAGGAACTTCTTGCATTGAATCAACCTGCTGATATAGTACTTCGTGTTAATACTTTAAAAACTACCAAAGAACAAGTAATTTCGGATTTAAGTACAAACAATATTCCTTGTGCTGAAGTGGTAAATTTACCAGATGCTATCAAGCTATTGAAACGAATAAATATTCGTTCTACTGAATTATACAAAACCGGTAAAATAGAAATTCAGGATGCCTCATCACAGTTGGTAGCGCCTTACTTGGGTGTATTACCCGGAATGACTGTAATAGATACATGCGCAGGAGCCGGAGGCAAATCACTACACCTGGCTGCACAGATGAAAAATATGGGCAAAATAATAGCAATGGATACTGAGGAGTGGAAACTTGAAGAACTACGGAACAGGGCTAAACGTGCCGGAATTTCTATTATAGAAACGCAGCTAATTACTAATGATAGTTTAGCTCAATATCATCAAATAGCAGATTGTGTACTAATGGATGTACCTTGCTCCGGCTTAGGAGTTATAAAACGCAAGCCAGATACGAAGTGGAAACTAAACAAAGAGTTTTTAACAACTATACAGCAAAAACAAGCAGAGTTGCTTCAAGCTTATTCGCAATTTGTAAAACATAATGGAAAAATAGTATATGCTACATGTAGTATTCTTCCCTCTGAAAACCACTTGCAAGTGAACCGATTTTTAACTGAGAATTCCACTTTTAGTTTAATTAAATCTAAATACATTTCTCCTGCAGAAACCGGTTTTGACGGGTTTTATATGGCATTGATGCAACAAAAATCATGAAGCGATATTTGCTGCTGATAAAATTTAGCGTATGGTTAAAGAGTGGGTAGCAAAGTAGCAAACAACTCCAATTTTTTTAAAAAATTACTTGATATTGGTGTAAACATTTGTAATATCATCATCCTCCTCTATCAAGTCTAATAAAGCTTGCACTTCATTTTCTTGTTCTTCGGTAAGTTCAATGGTATTTGTTGGTACACGTACCAATTCAGCGTTTAGCATTTCTAATTTTTTATCTTCAATGGCCTTTTGCATTGAACCAAATTCAGTAAATGGAACATAAATAATTAAGTGTCCTTCACCATCATCTTCTATTTCTTCTAAACCAAAATCTATCAACTCTAATTCCAATTCTTCAATGTTAATACCATTAGCTGCAATTCGGAAAACACCTTTTCTGCTGAACATAAAATCCAACGAACCGCTAACCATTAGCTGCCCGCCTTTTTTGTTGAAATAACTGCGTAAGTTTGCAACCGTACGAGTTGGATTATCAGTTGCAGCCTCAATAAACATTACTACGCTATGCGGTCCTTTTCCTTCATAAGCTATTTCTTCAAAATCTTTGTCTTGTTTGCTGGTAGCACGAGCAATTGCTGCTTCAATATTGGCTTTAGGCATATTTGCCGCCTTTGCATTGGCAATTATTGCACGTAATCTGGAGTTTCCTTCTGGGTCGCCACCTCCGGCTTTCACTGCTATTGCAATTTCTTTTCCGATTTTTGTAAATGTTTGACTCATTTTTGCATAACGTGCAAACATTTTGTGTTTTCTCTTTTCAAATATTCGACCCATTTTTTTGTTTTTTATTTATTAATAATTGAGTTGCAATTTTCGTTAAAAACTGTAAAAAGTGCAAACATTAAAAATCCCATCTTCGCTCATTAAAATTCCAACGTACACCAAGGTTACAAACAATTGCCGTACTATTGTATGGTGTGTAATTGCTACTTGCTTTTCGGTATTGTACTTGAGTTTCAATAAACAAATTATGTTTTATCATGTAACTAATGTTTAAGTCCATTAATAAAATATTTGTTCTTACTCCTTGTGCAATTGTATTTCCAAATTCTTGGTTTAGCACCACAGAAACATAAGGTAATTTAATATTTTGTCCCCAGTTGCTCCCATTGGTATCAGCTCCGTACGTAATAAACATACTTGTTGCCTTTAAAAATAATTTATGTGTAGGTTGATATCGAATTATTCCAATACTTTCATAAAAATTTGCTCCCATTGGATGAGCCATGTTTTGATTGAAATTTACATAAGCATTGAGTGATGAGAAAGAAGTGTACATGTAAGGGCGAGCAATGTTTAATTCTGCTTGTAAATCCAGATTATTTATTCCAAAAACATCTATGTATTTGGCTCCAATTTGTGAAGCCCACTTGTTACCAAACCAACCATTGTGATTTATAATGTCTTTTATGCGAAATTCACTTATAACAATTTGACTATAAATTTGAAAATGCTTTGCAAAATTCCATTTGATATCACCTCCCAATATAGCCTTATCCGGGCTGTTTAATCCATTCTCAATTGGTTTGTAAAATATTACGGGGTTTAGGTATTCTAAATCATAACCTCCATTGCTGTATCCACTGTCGCGTTGGAATACAATGGTTTGAAACAATCCAATATTTACTGATTTGCTTAAATTCACATTTGCATAAGTTGTGGCATAAAAATGTCGTTTAGGTAAAATGCGTTGGCTTTGTTTTGACCAATCGTAAATCTGCCCCCAAATATTGGTGTAATTAATTTTCCAAAAATGAGTATTTGCTCGTAAAAATAAATGGTCGCGACTAAAATCACTTATATAAAATGTACGATACCCATTTCCAATAAAATTTCTTCCATGCCCAAATTGTAAATCAATAAATTTATTAGGTTGAATGACTAAATATGCGCTGGCAGTATTGTGATTTATTTGTAATGTTGATGTATCTGTTGCTAACTTTAAGTATGATGCACCGGGTATTACATGATTATTTTGGTAATAATTTTCTACCCAACTGTTAGGATTAATTATCTCGTTGCTAAAAGTACTGTAAAAACCAATTTTGTTTCCTAAAGTTCCTCTCAGTTCTATACCTCTGTTATTAATTTGTGTAAGTTGTTTAAGTTTGGTATCGTAACCCATTTGCAGTTGTGTAACCGGGTTTAAGATTAGTGTATAATCTTTGGATTTTAGCCCAAAGAAAGCAGATTTGTATTTATATGTTCCTAATATTGATTTTTTACTTTTGGTTGATTCTGCATTTGTAAATTCAAAGTTGTCATTTTGCAAATACTCCATATTGGCATAATCTACTTTACTAAGTTTTAGCCCGCTTATGTTAAAGCTGTCAATATAAAGTGCTATGCGTTGGCGTTGCATGTATTTGGCAGATGTGTTAAACTCTTCGGGCATTGCCAATCGTCCTGATTTAATTTCAAAACGATCTAATAAATGTTGAGTGGTAGATTGCAACGGAATATATGAACCTTGTGCATACATTAAATTAGCCAAGCAACATAATACTATACTTATTAATAAACGTACTTTCATGGTTTTAATAGTTACACTCCCGCATATTAATATTCCACCGAATAGCTACTCCCAAATTAAGCATTTCCGATTCAAAAATTGCTAACTTACTTTTCACACTACGGTAGGATAGTTGTAAATCAATAAAGAAATTGTGTTTTAACATATAGCTTGCAGTTGGTGCAATAATTAGCATAGATGTAGCAACACCTTGCCCAATAAAATTACCAAACTCCCGCATGCGGGAATCGTAGCTTAGTGCAATGTTTTTGCCCCAATTACTTCCGTTTGTATCATTTCCGTATATGCTATAACTTACTAAAGTATTTAAAAATAATTTATTGGTGGGTTGGTATTTTATAATAGTTAGTCCTTCTCTGAAATTAGCTCCTAATGGATGTGCCATGCTTTGTCTGTAATTAACATACGCATTTTTAGGATTAAATGAAGTGTAACTGTATGGTCTTGCTTGGTTATATTCTAATTGTATATCCAAATTATTCACTCCCAAAAAATCTATTAACTTAGCCCCAATTTGATATGCTTCTTTTTGTCCCCACCAATCCGGTTGTGTTAATCGCTTAAAAATATTCATTTCGGATAATACAAATTGTCCGTATAGTTGATATTTTTTTAAGAAATTGTATTTAAAATCAATACCAAGAATGTTTTTGTCCGGACTATTTCTTCCGTTATCTATAGCATTGTAAAATATTATTGGGTTTAAATATTGTAAATCATAACCGGTGTGTTCGTATCCTGAATCTCTACTGAATACAGTTGTTTCAAACAATCCTATGTTTAAGTTTTTGGTAACATTTACATTGGCATAGGTAGTAGCATAATAATGTTGCTTAATGGCATCAGCACGCGTAACCAAAGGCACATAATCGTATAAGTAGCCGTAAATGTTTGTGTAATTTATTTTCCAAATTCGTGTATTTGCTCTAAAAAATAAATTGTTAGTAGAAAAGTCGGAACGCATTAACGAACGATAGCCATTGCCAATAAAGTTTTTGCCATGCCCAAATTGTAAATCAAAATATTTTCCTGCCTGAAAAGCAATATACCCCGAGGCGTTCCAATAACTGAAAAGAATGGACTCATTAGGTTTGAATGTGTTGGTATTAATAAAGTTTTGTCCGGCTAAAACACCATTTTGTAAGTAATAATCCAGGTTCCACCAATTTAAACTTTGTATTTCTTCAGCTACTTCCGTAAAAAAACTTATGTGTTTACCTATTCTTCCACGAATGTTTAAGCCTCGGTTTACAAAATAAGGTAATCTGTCGTTTCGTTTGGAGTCATACTCACCACGCAAATACAACACAGGATTAACTATTAAATCAAAATCAGGAATCTGAACACTATACAATGCCGCCTTTTCACGATAGATGCCCATGTTTTTAAATTGCTTTTTGGATTTACTTTCCGGTGCATGGCTGTATTCAAAATTATCAATCTTTAAATAATCGCAATTAAAGCGATCTTGTGGACTAAGGTTAGGTATAGTAGAATCAATTTTTAGTGCAAAATCTGCAATTCTATAACGTAAATATGCTTTTGTGGTAGTGTTAAATTCGCTTGGCTCAGCCAAAAAACCTTGCTTTATTTCCATTCGGTCTAATACATGCATTGTGTACGAACCAAGCGGAACATACGAACTTTGTGCAATTGCATTGCAAGCAAATAGAATTAATAGTGTAAAAATCCGCACAATTACTCTCATGAAACAAATATGCAGATTATTTTATGTTTTGAAAGTATCATTTTCGTGCAAAATAAACTTATTTAGCAGCAATGAATGAATTAGAAGCAAAAAATCGTATTGATTTTCTAACACAGCAAATTCAAAAACATAATTACAATTATTATATTTTATCGCAACCGATTATTAGCGATTATGATTTTGATATGTTGTTAAAGGAGTTGGAAGAATTAGAAAAAAACTTTCCACTGCTTGCTAATCAAAATTCGCCAACCCAAAAAGTAGGGGGTGAAATTACTAAAGAATTTAAGCAAGTAATTCATAAATATCCTATGCTAAGTTTAGGAAATACATACTCTGAGCAGGATTTGATGGATTTTGATGAACGCATAAGAAAAACCATTGGAGATGCAGTAGAATATGTGTGTGAATTGAAATTTGACGGATTGGCAATTAGTATAACCTATCAAAATGGTAAATTACTTCGTGCAGTTACTCGTGGTGATGGCGTTCAAGGAGATGATGTAACAGCAAATGTAAAAACAATTCAATCTATACCACATCAACTGAAACAAGGAAATTACCCGGATTTGTTTGAAATACGTGGTGAAATTTTCATGCACCGTAAAACATTTGAACGACTAAATGCAGCATATAAAAAGGAATTAGAAAACAAAGGTTACGATGAAAACGAAATAAAAGAACGGTTGTATAAAAATCCACGAAATTTTGCTTCCGGTACGCTTAAGATGCAGGATAGTGCAGAGGTTGCAAAACGTCCATTGGATTGTTTTTTGTATTTTGTATATACCGATAATGCAATTAGTGATACGCATTTTAATAGTTTGCTTGCAGCAGAAAAATGGGGATTTCCGGTTAATAAAGATTTTAAAAAATGTTCATCCATACAGGAAGTAATGGAGTTTATACATTATTACGATAAGCAACGCGATAAACTAACCTACGATATAGATGGAGTGGTAATAAAAGTAAATAGCTATGCACAGCAGCAAGAGCTTGGTTTTACAGCTAAAAACCCGCGGTGGGCAATTGCATATAAATACAAAGCACAAAGTGCATTAACTTTATTAGAAAAAATAACCTATCAAGTAGGGCGAACAGGAGCTATAACTCCGGTGGCAAATCTTACTCCTGTTGAGCTTGCCGGAACAACAGTTAAGCGTGCAAGTCTATACAATGCTGATGAAATTGAACGTTTGAACTTGCACGAAAACGATTGGGTATATATAGAAAAAGGTGGTGAAATAATACCAAAAGTTACAGGAGTAGAACTAAGCAAACGTAGCCCAAATGCTTTGCCTATTAACTATATTACAGAGTGTCCGGAGTGTTTTACACCATTAATTAGAAAAGATGGAGAGGCAATACACTATTGCCCAAATGAACAAAATTGCAAGCCTCAAATAATTGGAAAAATTCAACACTTTATTGGTAGAAAAGCAATGAATATTGAAGGTTTAGGCGAAGAAACAATTGCTGGGTTATTTAATGCAGGGCTAATAAAAAATTATGCCGACTTGTACACATTAACGTATGAACAAATTTTGGGATTGAAAATTTTTTCATTCAATGACGATAAACAAAGTATTACACAACGAACGCTTCAAGCCAAAACAGCTCAAAATATTATCAACGGAATAAATCAATCAAAAGAAGTTCCTTTTGCAAGAGTTTTGTTTGCACTTGGTATTCGTATGGTTGGCGAAACAGTTGCTAAAAAGTTAGCAGTACACTTTGGCTCTATTGATGCTATTGCTAATGCTACTAAAGAACAAATAGCCGATATATATGAGATAGGTGAGAAGATAGCTGAAAATGTTACATTGTTTTTTGCAGATGCGGCAAATAAACAAATCTGTGAGGTATTGAAAACTCAAGGATTGCAGATGGAAATTATAGAAGAAAAAGGAATTGTACGTACCAATAGATTGGAAGGTAAAAGTTTCTTGGTTTCGGGTGTATTTTCTATTAGTAGAGATGAATTGAAAAAGAAAATTGAACTAAACGGAGGAAGAAATGTGAGTAGTATTAGCAAAAGTTTGAACTACTTGATAGCCGGAGATAAAATGGGACCCGAAAAACTAAAGAAAGCTACCGATTTGCAAATACCAATTATTACCGAAGCAGAGTTTATGCAATGGATAAATTAGTTCATGCAATTGGTGTGGTAAAAGCAAAATTAGTTACTCTGTTAAAAACGAAATAGGATGTATGCCCGGTGTGTATGATTTGCAAATTACATTGAGTAAACTTTTATAGTGTGTAGAATTGTTCACAAAATCAATGTTGCTGCAATCAATATATAATATTCGCAGATTTTTATTGGAGTATAAGTATTCGTGGTAGGTTTCGCTTAGGTTTTGTAGATATTCTGGCGAAATATTTTGCTCATAACTTCTTCCTCTGTTTACTATATTCCATTGAAGTTTTTCAATAGGGTTGTGTAAATATACCAGCAAATCAGGAATGCGTAATTGCTGATTAATTATTTCAAAAAGCTTTAAGTACAGTTCGTATTCATCGTCTTCTAAGTTTACCTTTGAAAACAATTGACACTTAGCAAAAATATAATCACTTACAATTTGTTTTTGAAACAAGTCGGTTTCTGTAAGTTGTTTTTTTAGTTGATTAAACCGTGCTGCCAAAAAACTCATTTCAAGCGGAAAAGCAAAGCGTTTGGGGTCTTTATAAAACTTTGGTAAAAAAGAATTATCTTCAAATTCTTCCAATATTAATTTAGCTCCAAACTCTTTACTAAGCATTTCGGCTAATGAGCTTTTGCCTGCTCCGATATTGCCTTCAATTGCAATATAGTCATGTTCCGGTTTTATAGCCATTGCTGCAAATGTGCTGCAAAGCATTGTATTGTTTCTTACATTTTTTCCACCACACCCGTATCCGGACATTCAATCAGTAATTGCTTAATATCCTTTTTTAATACAGGATGAATAAGCTCGGGGGCTATTTCAAGCAAAGGAAGTAAAGTAAATTTACGTAAATGTAATAACGGATGTGGTATTTGTAAATTGGCTTGTTGTAATATGGTATTGTCATAAAACAAAATATCAATATCAATAGTACGCGCTGCCCATTTTTGCAAACGTACTCTGCCCATTTTTTGCTCTATCGAAAGTAGGTTTTCTAAAACTTGTTCTGCTGTTTTAGTAGTTAAAACATCCAACACTTGATTTAAAAAATATTGTTGATTGGTGTTGCCCCAAGGTGCTGTCTTGTACACGGATGATTGCTTACTAATTGTACCAATTTTAGCAGAAATGTAATTGGCTGCTTCTGTAATGTTGTTTAAGCAATTACCTTGGTTGCTTCCGGTTAATAGAATTACGCGGTGCATTTATTGCAAAATGTATTGTACGGTAGCTCTTGTTTTTTGTTCAAGCAGTACTGTGCGCTCAGCTAATACGTCTTTTATGCTTTCATCGTTTTGGTGCATTACTGTAAGTAGTTCTACATTTTCATTGGCATGTATGGAATAATGAATGCTCAATTCATTTTTTAAGGTTTCAACAATTTCGCCTTTATTATCTATACAAACACTGAAGCTTATTGCCGAGTTTTGCATCAAATTAATATTAACATGATACTTGGCAAATGTGTTGAAAATACTGCTTAAATTATCTTCAACAATAAAACTAAAATCTTTACTGGAAATAGAAAGTAATATCTGATTGCTTTTAGAAATAAATATTGGTGTTTTGTTTGTTTTTGCTGATGTGCTAATTTTTGTGCCTTCGCCTATTGGGTTTACAAATGATTTTACATACAATGGAATGTGCCTGTTTTGTAATGGTTGAATAGTTTTTGGATGAATTACCGTTGCACCATAATACGCCATTTCGATAGCTTGTTCATAGCTTAATTCATCAATTTTTGTGGTGTTTGCAAATTTTTTCGGATCACCATTCATCACACCATCCACATCTTTCCATATTGTAAGATGATTAGCCTTTAATCCGTATGCAAATATTGCAGCACTGTAATCACTACCTTCTCTGCCTAGTGTAATGGTATTATGTTCTTTACTTTCACCAATAAATCCTTGCGTTATTACTAATTGTTTGTTTACAATAGGTGTAAGTTTTTTTTCAATTAACTCGCTGGTAAGTTCCCAGTTTACTTTACCCTCTCTAAAATTATTGTTGGTAACAATAAAGTTA
>JACFNJ010000055.1:12545-12976 GCA_019454865.1 Bacteroidia bacterium | reverse complement strand
CTTCATCAGATGCAAATGCGTTAGTTTTTGCTGCTGCTTCAAGTGATGCTCATGATATTGATATAATTGGAAATACTCTATTAAATGGTAGTATGGCAGTTTATATGGGTGGTAAATCTATTATTAACCAATACTCTTTACGTTGCCATATAGATTCAAATACCATTACAAATCCATATTATTATGGGGTGTATTTAACAAACCGTGCTACACAAACTTTACGTAATAATATTATTAACCCGGGTGCTTCATCTTATTATGGAGTATTTATTTCAGGTATTTCTACTTCATCTGAAATTGCAAATAATAAAATTACAAAACAAGCAAATTACGAATGTAATATTATCTTTCATGCTAAGGACCAGGACTGAACCAAACAGATAGGTGCAGTGAATTTCTATTCATGAGATTCAACATAAAAGACAGAAAAA
>JACFNJ010000055.1:0-12535 GCA_019454865.1 Bacteroidia bacterium | reverse complement strand
GTGTATATATAGCCGGAAATAACCAATATGGTGAAGTAGGTCCAACCCGCTTTACTAATAATCAAATAACTGTAGGTGGTGGTACTGTTTCTGCTGTATATTTAACAAATAGCTCGGATATGAAATTGTACAACAACAGTATTTACTCTGCCACTACATCAAGTTCGTACACTAGTGCTGGTATTTACTTTTCAGGTTCAGTAGCAAGTGGTTTTGTTGTGGATGCTAAGGATATGTATTTTGTTAATAATGCAATTCATTCGGGTGCTGCACCTTCGTTAGCTATTGCTAACTACACCGGATTAACAGGTATTGATCAATTAGACTATAACGTATATAATACTAACGGTTTGAATTTGTTATACTATAATGGTACACAATACGATACTACACAATTAAATACAGCAAGAGGTACATTGGCAAGTAATAATGACCAGAATTCATTATACGGTAATCCTACGTTTACATCTCCAACAAATCTTACACCTAATGCAGCAGCACAAGGTAGCTGGATATTAAACGGACGTGGTTATCAAATTTATGACTTACCAATTGACATAATGGGTAATGCCCGTAGTATTGATGTAAGCACCGGTGCACCGGATATCGGAGCATACGAATTCCATCCATCTACACTTGCACCGGTTGCAAAATCAATTGGAGCACCAAGTTATGGCGATACTACATTCTATACTGTATATGGTGATACCGTAGCAGCAGTAGAGTGGGGCTATTCAGGTACATTACCTTCATCTGTAACAGTTCGTTATGCACCGGGTACATTAATCAGCAATCCTGCATTAAGCCCTAATAACAATGCTGCACAAGATACAGCTGCTCATTTAATGGATGCTTATTGGACAATTGCACCGGTTGGAGGTTCAGGTTATTCATACAATGTAAGAATGTTCTATAAACCAACAACAATGGGAACTGTTCCATCTGCTTCGGATATTAAATCAGCAAACAGGCAAGTTAATGGACAACATGAATGGTGGAATACCAATAGCTTTACTACTGTATTGGATACTGTAATCGGTATGTTTGGATTGGATTACCAAACAGAAGGAACTTCTTATACAGCAACAACTACTATTTCATCTCCATTGCCTGTTAAGTTAACTAACTTTACTGCACGTAAAAACCGCTTAGATGCTGTGCTTAATTGGACTACTGCTCAAGAGCGTAATAGTTCACACTTTGTAGTTGAGCGTTCGTTTAACCGTGTACAATTTACTGCTGTAGGTAGAGTGGCTGCTGCCGGTAATACAACTGCAAGAAGCAACTATAACTTTACTGATGAGCAAGTAGGTGGAATTGCAAAAAATCAAACTGTTTACTATCGTTTGAAAATTGTTGATATAGATGGTAGAGTTGAATACTCTCCAATTGCATCTGTACGATTTGAAGAAGCTACCAGAACTGCTGTTAATGTATTCCCTAATCCATTCCAAAGTGATGTAATGGTGCAGATAAATGCATTAAGCAATACAAATGCTACAATATCTGTATTTGATATTATGGGTAAAAAAGTAGCTGAATTTGTAGAATCAGTAGTGGAGGGTGATAATGCAATTGCTTTATCAAAATTGAACAGCTTAACCAATGGTGTTTACTTTGTAAAAGTGAACATGGACGGAAACGAAGTTGTAACTAAATTGATTAAACAATAACTAGATAAAACACTAAAAGAAAAGGAGGCTCAAGTAGCCTCCTTTTTTATTACAGAGAATTTCAAAAATATTGAATATTTCTGTGTATTGATGATTAGCTCATTCTATCCATCAGTTCTAACGCAGTTTGCTTAACAACTGTTGTTCTCTCCGGTTGTATTGTAAGTTTGTTTAAATGTTCGAATGCAAGGCGTAAATATTTTTCTTTTACAGATTCAGCATGTTGCAATACATTGTATTTTTTGTATAAGTTCAGCACCTCATTTACTTTTTCGTTTGCTTTATTTGGGTCGTTAGAGGCAAGCCATTTGTTTAATATTTGTTCATCGTTTTTATCTACACTTGCCATTGCCGTAATTAGTAAGATTGTTTTTTTATTGGCAAGTATATCACCGCCAATTTTTTTTCCTACTTTAGTGCTTTGCCCAAAGCTATCCAATATATCGTCCTGAATTTGAAAAGCTATTCCAATATTTTTTCCAAATGCATAAATATTTTCTGCATCCTCTGTATTGGCGTTTGCTATAATTGCCCCTAACTTTAAGCTACACCCAAGCAATACTGCTGTTTTAAGTGTAATCATGGTAATATAATCCTGCTCACTAATTTCCTTTACTGATTCATAATTCATATCCCATTGCTGCCCTTCGCATACTTCAGCTGCACTTTTATTAAACTGTTGGATGAGATGTTTTAAATGACTTGTTGGTGTTTCACATAGTAAGTCAATAGCTTTTATCATCATCAAATCACCGGATAATATAGCAATAGTTTCATCCCACTTTTTGTGTACGGTTAGCATGCCTCTACGCAAATCAGCTTTGTCCATTATGTCATCATGAACCAAGGTGAAATTATGAAAAACTTCAACAGCTAATGCCGCATGTATGGCTTTGTTTATATCCCCATCAAACATATCGGTAGCCATGAGTACAAGTACAGGGCGTAATCGTTTTCCGCCTAATGCAAGCATGTAACGAATTGGTTCATACAATTCATCGGGCTTACCATGCAAGTTTAATACATCAATTTCTTGATTTATTCTTGTGTAAAGTTCTTTATAGGTTTTCAATTGTGTTGTAATTTATCAAACCGCAACCGGGGCTTTTATTGCCGGATGCGAATTATAATCTTCAAATGCAAAATCTGAATAAGTAAAATCAAAAATGGATTTTATTTCACTGTTTATTTTTAATTTAGGGTATGGTAGGGGAGTTCTGCTAAGTTGTAATTCTACTTGTTCAAAATGGTTGCTGTATATATGTGCATCACCAAAAGTATGTATAAAATCACCTACTTGTAAATTACAAACCTGTGCTACCATGTGTGTAAGTAAAGCATACGAAGCAATATTAAACGGAACTCCCAAAAACATATCGGCACTGCGTTGGTATAGCTGGCAACTTAGCTTGCCATTGGCAACATAAAATTGAAAAAAAGCGTGGCAAGGCATTAGTGCCATTTTAGATAAGTCGGCTACATTCCATGCACTAACAATTATTCTTCTTGAGTCCGGATTGTTTTTTAAGGTTTCTATTACTTCTTTTAGTTGATCAATGTGTTTGCCATCAGCAGTAGGCCAGCTGCGCCATTGGTAGCCATATACCGGACCTAAATTGCCGTCTTTATCAGCCCATTCATCCCATATTGTTACACCATTATCGGTTAAGTATTTGGTATTAGTTTCGCCTTTTATAAACCATAAAAGCTCGTGAATGATTGATTTTACATGAACTTTTTTGGTTGTAATTAGCGGAAAACCTTCAGCAAGATTAAACCGAATTTGTGCTCCGAATATACTTTTGGTGCCTGTACCTGTTCTA
This sequence comes from Bacteroidia bacterium, assembly GCA_019454865.1. Taxonomy (GTDB): domain Bacteria; phylum Bacteroidota; class Bacteroidia; order UKL13-3; family UKL13-3; genus UBA6183. Next base: position 9,039 of record JACFNJ010000055.1, on the reverse strand, counting down.
TCGCTTTTGAATGTGCCATTTTCAAAAACGTTTTTTAACAATTGTTCATATTGATTCATGCTCACAAATTTCGGTAAATACCTACATTCGTTTTCAACAAATAATACCACCTTGTTTTATCTATATGCAGCTGATTCTCTGTATTATTAGTTGCTTGATGCCGGTGTGTTGCGTGTTACTAACTTGTTGGCAGTTTCGGCAATTCTATCTATTGCTTGAAGCTCCATGCAATGAAAATGTTTTTTCGGACATGCAGCAAATCCTATTTTTGAGCATGGGCGACAGGAAAGATTATTTACTTCAAAAATTTTATTCGGGGTGTTGCTATTTCCATAATAGGGTGTCATGCCAAATTCAGGAATGGTATTGCCCCACACACTAATAATTTTCTTTTTTAAAGCAGCACCAATGTGCATTAATCCGGTATCGTGTGTTATAAGCAATTGGCATTGTTTTACTACCAATGCTGATTGATGAAGGCTAAGTATGCCACACAAAGAGGTAACTTTGTTTGTACTTTCTGTTTCTATTTTTTTACCTATACTTTCGTCTTCTTTGCCACCAAGTAATAAAACCGGTAATTGTAACTGGTTGCATATCGCAATAAGTTTATCTGTAGGAAGTTTTTTAGTGAAATGTTGTGCTCCAATAGCAATGGCAATAAATGGTTTTTGAGTAAAGGGTTGAATGTTTTCAGGCAATGTGGTTGTTTCAGGTATAAAAAAATCTAAACCATTACCATCGTTTTTTATATTAAAATCAATAAGTGTATTAATATACCTATCAACTATATGGATTGAAGGTAACGTATTAACTTTAAATTTTACCAAATGCGATTTTTCTACATTGAGTTTTTCAAAACTATATGCAGGAATATCAATACTACTTTTAATTATTTGAGTACGTATGTTGTTATGCAAATCAATAATGTAATCAAACTTTAATTGCTTTAGCTCTTGTATTTTTCTTAGTAACGTTTTGTTTAATACATGCACAAAGTCTATGTAAGGATTAGCTTCTGCAATTGATGTGTATTGTGGTTTAGTTAAGAAATGAATTTCAGCATTTGGGTATTGTAATTTTAAGCAGCGAATTACCGGACTTGTTAATACAATATCACCAATGGAACTAAAACGTAATATTAAAAATTTTGTTCGCATTATTTGGGTTTACGTTTCGTAAAATAGTTTTCAATTTCTGATACTGTAAATGCGTTTAAACACATGCTGCTGCTTAGTCCGCCTTTGCGAGCTACGCAAACACCATAGTACATGTCATGATAGCCTTCGGTGTGGTGTGCATCGGGGTTTATACTTAGCATTACCGATTTATTTAAAGCATAATCAATGTATCTCCAATCCAAATCCAAGCGATAAGGATGTGCATTTATTTCGATAACAACACCATTAGCTGCACATGCATCAATCATTTTTTTTGCATCTATTGGATAGCCTTCGCGCATTAATAGAAGTCTTCCGGTTGGATGACCAAGTATTGTTGTATAAGGGTTTTCAATAGCTTTTAGAAGTCTGCTCATGGCTTTTTCTTCTGTCATTTTTAGGTTGCTATGAATGCTGGCAACAATAAAGTCAAAAGTTTTCCAAGTATCTTCGTTGTAATCTAAACTGCCATCACCCAATATATCACATTCTATTCCTTTAAAAATTTTAAAACCTTCTAACTTTTTGTTTAAGCTATTTATTTCTTGGTGCTGTTTTTCAATTGCAGCTTCATTTAATCCACCGGCATACTGAGCAGCTTTGCTATGGTCGCATATACCTAAATATTGAAATCCACATTGCTTGGCATACACCGCCATTTCTTCTAATGTGTTTAATCCATCTGAGTAGGTGCTGTGGTTATGTAATGTACCTTTTAAATCACCGTAGGTAATTAGTTTAGGTAGTTTGTTGGTTTTGGCTAATTCAATTTCATTATAGCCCTCACGCATTTCGGGTTCAATATATTGCAATCCTATTTCTTTGTATATTTCTTCTTCGGAAGTGTATGTTTTAGTAGGAATAGAGGTGTGATTATTTTTTATTTTTACAAGATGATTAGGAGCAGCAGTTGTATGGAATAATTGCGTGATAAAATCATCTTCGCTGCTTAAATATACTATTATAGGAATAGTATTATGTAGCTTAAATTGTATTGTGTTGTTTTCAAACAGAACGGTATTAATAGAAAATTTTTCTTTCAAAAACTCAATAAGAATATCGGTATCGCATGCAACAGAAATACAATATTCAAGCGATTCAATTATTTCGCAATTTCTTCGGATAGCACCGGTTAAGCTTAATTGAGTGGTGTAATCAAATGTATTCAATACATCGAAAGCATCATTTGCTAATTGTTCTATTTTGGCAAAATGAAATTTATTGGCATTGGCTAAATTAAACTCAATACTTTTTTTAATGCTTTCTTGTGTTTTTACGCCAAATCCTTTGGCTTGAGCCAAGCGATTTTCATTGCAAGCATATAATAGTTCTCCTGTATTTTCTATGCCTAACTCATTCCAGATGTATGCTATTTTTTTGGGACCAATTCCTTTAATAGCAAACATTTGTTGAACACCTTGCGGTGTTTTATTCTCCAGTTCATTCAGTTCATCAAAACTTCCGGTAGCAAGTAATTGCTCAATTTTAGCTACCATGCTTTTTCCTATTCCATCTATCTTTTCTATTTCAGCAATTGCCATTGTACTAAGTTGCGTTGGGTATTTATCAATACGAAATGCAGCAGAAGTGTATGACCTAATTTTAAATGAATTTTGTTGATGCAGTTCGCTCAGGTCAGCAAACCATTTTAGCTTATCAGATAGTTGCGAATTGGTCATTTATTGTAAGTATTGAAAAAGCCGTATTTGATGATTAGTTCATTTTTTTAAAAATCTGTTACCAACGAAAAGTAATACACCGGTTTTTTATTAATCTCCATATCTTGAATTCCCCAAGCCACATCAAACCGAACATAATACCCCATTATTTTACTTCGAAAACCTGGCCCGAAACCTGCAATTAGTGGCTCACGAATATTATACACTGTAACTTTAAGATTAGGTATTTGATAAACTTTCTGGTTGAATGTATTTTCATCACCATACGGATTATTACCTGTCCATGCTGTGCCAATATCAAAAAATGGCATAATCATGAAATTATTCCAAAAATCAGATCGAATAGGGCGATTAGCAATATAAGATGCAATAGGTATGCGCAGTTCGGCAGATGCAGCAGCAAAGGTATTTCCGCTTCGGATGTTTTGATTAAATCCACGCATGTTAGTAGCTAATGCCTGAAATGCATATTCATTACTTGAACTCGTATTGTTATCTTCTGATTTTGCAAAAAGCCAGTTATCTACTCCACCCATTACGTATTTTACCTTGCGCTCACCCCACGATGTATTAGCTGTAAGCCTTGTGCAGAATATAATGTTTCTGTGTATGGGTAAATAATTTCTAAAGTCAAAACCTGCTGCATTCAATCGTATTTTTTCATCTTTTGTATTGATGTATTGCTCAAAGAAAATCTTTGCTCGTGTTCCATCCAATAAATTTATACCCTTGGGTATGGTATTGTCAAAAACAATCTCTGCTTTGTATCCACTCCAGAATACTTCTTCATCTGCAAGAGTTAATGTATAATTATCTACGCCTTTGTATATAGTTCTATCCCATCTGCTAAATACATTGCCTCTTATGCTAAGTATTGGATTTATCGGATACTTTAATTCGTATCGCAACTCATGTACATAATTTTTAGTAAGTGTACCATCTGCGCTGCCTTCTCTACCTTGTCTAAATGCAGTTATTTTATGGTCTAATCTTCTTTTTAATGTTTCGTAGGATAGAAAATAATCTGCACCACTAAAATTTAATGGAAACCGAAAGCCTCCGGTAATTCGATAGTCTTCAAATAAATCCAAAATAGAATATTTAAACATTGTACTTAGTGCATTGTTAAACAAACTTTCGCCACCCGGTGTTATGGGTTGATAATAGGAGTTAAGTACAGAATTGTCTAACTGGGTAAATAGTTTATCCGGAAAAAATGTAATGTAATAATACCTTGGTGTAGTTACTTTCAAGTATTTGGATGATGTTACACTTTCGGTTTTAAAAGTTGGTTTAATATCCTGTGGATTGAAATTTTCAGGTGTAAATTCATTTACAAAAAAGAAGGTATCAATGGGAGTGCTATCTTTTGTAATTGTTTCAACTTGCCTGGTTCCATCTTCAAAAAACCGGGGTTTAAAAATTGCTTCTCCAATTACAAAAGGTTTAGTGGCATAACCGGTTTTTAGCCTATACATGTTTGGATAGGTTTCCGTTTTCTTACCTGTTTCTTCTACTCGTTTATCAATAGTTGATTCGTAAATTGAATAGCGTTTTTTGGATAAAATAAAGTCATATTCCTTTTGAGTTTGTTTGCATATATCATGCGCTAAAATGCCTCTACTAAAATTGGTAAGCGGATATGTAAAAACAACATCTTTATAGTGGATAATGGTATCAATCTTAAGTATATTATTACGTAAGTCAATTGTTTTGCCTTGGTAGCTAAATACCGAGCCTTTGTTTACTAAGTTTTCAAAGTATAAAGTATCAATTGTGCCGATAGAGTCTTTGTGGTGTATTTGTAATTCGGTATAATCATATTGTTCTTCTACCCTCACAGCATAGCGGTTTGTTATTCCGTTGTATTCGGTTAAGTAACTATAATATTTGTTACTGTATTCTACGGGTTGTGTTTCGTTAATATAAGGTGTGTTGCTCAACCTTTTCAATGCATTTACTTGTCCTATTTTTTCAATATCATAAGCATAAATATCTAAATTGTTGTTTTTGTTAAGTGTAAGAGGTGATGCACTTCCTAGAGAGTCGCTGTTACGATTCGATGCAAAAAGAATTGTTCCACCACCATCTGCAAAGGTTGGGTACAAATCATCAAAGGGGTCGTTAGTTATTTGTTTTTCTTTTCGGGTTTGCATGTCAAACAAATACAAATCGCTTTGCCCTTTTCGTATGGCTGATAATACTATGGTAGAGCCATTATCTGCATACGCAAGATTTACAACTTTATCAAATTTTTTAAACTCAATTTTTGTTTTCTTTTTTGTAATTAAGTCAACTGTGGTAAGAAAAAGTCTGCCTTTTTTTTCGTGTATGTATGAAAGTTTTTCACCACCCGGATGCCATGCCATTACAGGAAATGAGTGGTCTATCTCTTTTTGATAATATTTTATTCCTCCTTTATGAATTTTTTTGTGTTTGCCTGTTTTAAGGTTTACTATCCAAAGTTTATATTTTCCCATTTTGTTGGTAGTAAACGATACAAATTCACCCCGTGGTGAAATTTTTAGTTTGGGTTCTATGTATGGTGTTAGTCTTTTCTTTACTTTAATTTCTGTAGTTGGCAGGTATCTGCCGCTGTCTTCTTTCTTATAGCTTTCGGTATAATATTCAATCCATTCTTTACCGGTTTGTTTCAGGTCAAGCCCGGTTACATAAAACAAAGCTGTTTCATAATTACGGCTAAGTTTAGTGATATATACCATTTGCGCAATAATATCTTCACCATATTTTTCAACTAAGTATCGCCACCACGAGTGTGCTATTAACTGCGGATTTTTGTTAAGCTCACGATTAAATTTTTTAACATGTTTTGTATTAAATAGGTCTTTGAGTTTATTGTCGTTCTCTACATTCCAATTTTCAGCTAAATAGGAGGTAAGTCCATTCAGATACCAATCCGGTAGATTTAATAAAGCTGCATTTTGCACACGTTCCTGAATGTTTCCTCCAAATAATTGTTCATTAATAATAACTAAAGCAAGCCCTTGTTTTATTCTGCGTTTTAATTCGCCACGATTTCCGTCAAAAAATACAAAAATGCGGTTACCACTTACTTGCGTAATTCCTCCCAAGTTAGCCGGCTGATCCGATAAACTAAAATTAGCTTGTTTGTAGTCTTGTTGTGTGTTGTACACTACTATTTCTACTCTGCCGCTAAGACGATGGTCTATTCTTCTTTCTAATGTGTTAAGTTCTTCTTCGGCTACTCTTGCAGCAAATGTTGCAAGTTCCCTGCCTCCGGAGTAGAAATAGGCATCAAAATTTTCAGACCGGATATAACTCCAAACAAAGTTGGTGTACTGTACCCTGTTTTGGCCAAAATCAGTGAACATGCCTTGGGCATTTCCGTTAAATGCAGATGTAACGAATGTAATCCAAAGACAAAACTTAAGTAAAACGCTGTTATGCTTTCTCAATCGGATGCTAAGGTATTGAAAAGGAATTAAAATTTATAAAGGTATTTATAAAAAAGAAAAGCTAATTTCGGGACTCCGAAGAGTCCCAATCATTAGCCTGTATAACCATTAAACCCCATGAGGGCAAACCATGAAACTGTTAATTGAATAACAGTTGTAACAATGTAACGTAAACTATATTTAGTTATTGTTATATTGCCGTACAAATGTATGTAATTTTAAAATAAAAAACCAAATAATTTATATCATAATCTTTTGTAATATAAGTTATATTTTTAATAATGATTTCACGAATTGCACCCACACCAAGCGGTTTTATACATATAGGCAATGCTTTTAATTTTATTTTCACATGGTTGTTGGTAAAATCCAATAAAGGAAAATTAATACTTAGGATTGATGATTTAGATTATAAAAGATGCAAATCAGAGTATCTGAATGATTTGATGCAAAGTTTGGAATGGATTGGTATAACATGGGATGAAGGGCCGTTTTCAGTAAGTGATGTTAAAAAATTTAGTCAGCATACCCGATTAGATTTATATAAAGATGCGTTGAATGAATTAAGAACTAAAAACAACGTATTTGCTTGTGCTTGTAGCAGAAGTGAATTACAGGATAAACTGCAATATCCTGAAAATTGTTTGCATAAAACGTTAGAATTTTCACAGCACGCATGGCGTTTTATTACACCTGCTTCAATGGTTACTTTTTATGATAAATTTCAAAATGCTGCTAAGCATATAGATTTATACAATACCATGCGACATCCGATTATTAAAAGACGTGACGGATTACCGGCTTATCAAATTGCAAGTTTAGTAGATGATATTTTAATGCAAGTAGATACAATTGTGCGTGGTATTGATTTAGAAAATAGCACAGCCACACAATTGCAACTTGCAGAAGTTTTGGGGAAACGAAATTTCTCAAAAACATCGTTTTATCATCATCCCTTATTAATGGGTGATAAAGGGTTGAAATTTTCAAAATCGGCAGGAAGTTATAGTTTAAAAGAATTTCGGAAGAGCCACACAAAGCAAGAACTGTTTAAACATTTTGCTAATTGGTTACAGATAGATTTTGAAGGAGAAAAAATTGAAGATTTATTAATTCCTTTTAGTAAAAAAATTAATGATTCTTTAGATATAACGTTTGAGTAGGATATGCAAATTCGCAACCGTGTTTCTCTACAATCTTCATTATCTCAAAATTAATTTTCTCTTTTGTTTCTATCATTACATCGTATTCATTGCTTTCTACAAAAAACACAACAAGTATATTTAGTGAGCTTGGCCCAAAATCAACAAAACGAACTATGGTAGTTTCGCCTACCATTTCGGATTGTTTCAAAATGTTTTTTATATCATCAATTACTGCACGTATTTGCTCGGAAGTGCAAGAATAGGTTAAACCAAGCTCAAACCGAACTCTGCGAGTTTCACTAAGTGTAATGTTATTTAAAGGAACATCAATTAATTTTTTATTCGGAATGGTAAGCAAGCTCTTATCGGCTGTTCTAACGCGTGTAGTTCTAAACCCTACATGTTCAACAGTGCCTTCAATATCGGTTGTTTTTACAAAATCTCCAACTTTAAACGGTTTATCAATAAATATTACAAATGAACCAAGCAAATTTCCTAAAGTGTCTTGAGCAGCTAAAGCCACTGCTAATCCGCCTATGCCTAATGATGCTACCATTGCAGTTAGGTTTACATCAAAAATTATACGTAGTCCGGCAAAAATCATCAATATAACGATGATTACTTTTATTAAATCTTTTAAAAAATTGCCTAACTCCAAACTAATGGATGAATTTTCGCGATGTACTAATACAAAAGTAAAAAAGTCGGTTCCTCTTAGTATAATGCGTGTAAACGTAGTGAAGAACATAATTTGCCATGTGATTAAACAAATTTTGCGAATACCAAATTCTGTAACCGGAACTAGGTGCCAACTTTCCGGAAATTTTAAATGTTCAAAAGAGAAATAGATTACTAATATTAAAATGAATTGTTCAATTGGTTTTCGTAGTAAACCGATAAAAACTTCACGGTATTGGTCGTGTGAGAAAGATTTGAAAATTCGAAAACTTTGCCTGCTTAAAACTAAGGCTAACATACGTTTAAAAATTAAGCCCAGCCCTAATATTACTGCAAATAATACAATGTTTTTTAAGCTGTTTTCTAAAAAGAAAATATCATGTTCAAGCCAATTCATCTGCATTTATGTTTGGTAAGCAAAATAAACTGATTTATTTCTCATTCATTGCATTATGGCTAAAATTTTATGGTTTGTTTGTTTTTGTATGATACATTAATATGGATAAAAGTGTTTAAATAAAAACCTAAATAGACTGTATTTTTAATCAAAATTAGTAGTGATTTTTTAGTTTAAATTTTTAATTGTGGAATAGTCAATTGTGAGTTTTAAAAATAGAAATTGTAAATGCTTTGTAATCATGCGTAAAATAGTATTTTAAAGTTGTAAAAAATGTGGAAAATTATAGCTGATTTATGTGGAGTGAAATTAGGTTAGAAAGGTATTTGAACGTATTTTTACCCATTAATAAAGTGTAAAAAAGAAATGACTGAAAACGCATCAGAAAACAAACAAAATTACAGTGCTGATAATATTCAGGTACTTGAGGGTTTAGAAGCAGTAAGAAAACGACCTGCCATGTATATTGGTGATATTGGAGTGCGCGGATTACACCATTTGGTGTATGAGGTAGTAGATAATTCAATTGACGAAGCTTTGGCA
>JACFNJ010000054.1 GCA_019454865.1 Bacteroidia bacterium | reverse complement strand
CCTACAAACTCATTACGCGCATGAAAGAAGAATATGAAAAATTTTGGAACACAGAAGATAGACAAGAAAAGCTTAAAGCGCTAAATATGGATATAAATAGTGTAATTACATTAGCATCCATTGTACAAAAAGAAACTAACCAAACAGCCGAAATGCCTGATGTAGCGGGTGTGTATATTAATAGAATAAAAAAAGGAATGCCTTTACAAGCAGACCCAACAATTATATTTGCAATGAATGACAACTCCATTAGAAGAGTTTATGGAAAAATGTTAGAAATTGAATCGCCTTACAATACATATAAATACAAAGGCTTACCACCGGGACCTATTTGTGTACCTTCAAGTAAAACAATAGATGCAGTATTAAATTACCATAAACACACATACATTTATTTTTGTGCAAAAGAAGATTTTAGTGGATTTCATAATTTTGCTTCAAACTTTACTCAACACCAAATTAATGCCCGAAAATACCAACATGCATTAAATAATAAAGGCATTACAATAAAATAATCAACACATAGTTACACATTGAAAAAACAAATCAAATACCTATCCTTTTATATAATTTTTTGGATAATTCTATTTGCGGTTTTACGCTTAATATTTATGCTTTTTAATACAAAAATTGCAAACAAAATTCCTTATGATGAATTAGGAAAAGCATTTTATTATGGCTTGCGATTAGATATTTCAACAGCATGTTACTTTACTGTTATTCCTTTATTTGGATTAACACTAGCACATTTTACGGCAAACAATACCATAAGTAAACTGATAAAATTATATTCCATAATCGTAGTTATTTTAGTTTGTATTGTTTCCTTAATAGATGCCCAGTTATATGAATATTGGGGGCAAAAACTTAATGCCTATGCATCCTCCTTTGCAAAATTTCCCAAAGAGATGTTTAGTTTTAGTAGCGGAATTTCGTATGCTAAATTGATATTCTTTGTGTTTTTAATATTCTTTATCGTCTCTACAATTTTTGATAATTTAGTACTACAAATAAAAAACGTAGCAACCATAGAAGTATCAAAAATAAAGCTCTTCGTGTTTTTTATAATATCAGCAGCAATTTTGTTTTTAGGTATCCGTGGAAGTATAGGAATGTCGCCAATAAACCAAAGTTTTGCGTATTACAGTACTACTCCTTTTTGTAACCATGCATCCACTAATACCATTTGGAATTTTATTGCTACTTTGGTAGATAATTCAGAAGATGAAAAAAGAAATCCTTACAGCACAATACCACAAGATGAAGCAGACAAAATTGTAAATAAATTATTACAACAACCTGCAATTACAAAAAAAATAAGTTGGACAGATAAAAAACAACCCGATATAGTTTTAATAATATTAGAGGGATGGACAGCTGATGTAGTAAAAAAAACCGGTGGTGAATATAATGTTACACCAAACATGAATAACTGGGCAAAAAACAGTTTGCTCTATACAAATTTTTATGCAAACGGAAACCGCACAGATAAAGGTTTAGCATCTATTTTAAGTGCCGAGCCCTCATTAGCTAAAAGCTCAATCATAAATAAATTACAGAAATATAATAACCTACCTGCTTTACCTAAAAACTTAGCAAAAGCAGGCTACCACAACAAGTTTGTTTATGGAGGCGAATCGGAATTTGCAAACATGAAAGCTTATTGGATAAATAGTGGATTTACTAATATTATTGACATACACCAATTTGACAAAGCAATTTTACCCGAAAGCTGGGGAGTACATGATAATGTTTTGTTTGACAAATTACTAAATGAAATAAACAACACTCCTTCCCCAAAGTTTATTTCAGCATTAACACTTAGCAGCCATGAGCCTTATGATGTTCCACACAGCAGTATTTTCAAAGAAAAAACACAAGCAGATATGTATCGAAATGCTGTTCATTTTGCAGACGAAGCACTTGGAAATTTCTTATCATCAGCTGCAAAGAGTAATTGGTACGACAATACGCTGATAATAATTTTATCCGACCACGGGCACTATCAACCATTAAACAGAAACCCCTATCAACCCGAAAGATTTCACATTCCTTGCTGGATAACCGGTGGCGCATTAAATAAAAATTTGCAAAACAAAATTGTTTCAAAAATCTCTGACCAAACAGATTTGACACCAACAATACTTGAACAACTAGGGCTATCCAACAAAGATTACAAATGGGGCAAAAGTATGTTAGATACACTTAGTAAAAACGGATTGGCTACATACACATTTAATGATGGAATAGGATTTATTACCAAAGAAGGTTTTGTTGTTTATGATGCTGAATCTAAAAAAATCATCCTTAACGAAGGTAAAAACAAAGAAACACTTTCTATTCAAGCGCAAGCTTTTTTACAAACACATTATAACGATTACTTGCAACGATGAGTACATCCGAATTGCTTTTTAACCACAAAGAATTTAAGCTTTTTATTATTACTCGTTTTGCACTAACCACTGCACTTCAAATTCAAGCAATAATTGTTGGATGGCACATCTATAAAATAACGAACGACCCGTTATCCTTAGGATTAATAGGACTTGCAGAAGCAATACCGGCAATAAGTATTGCACTTTATGCCGGACACATTGCGGATATAAGTAGCAAACGAAAAATACTCATTCGTAGCCTTGTATTTTTATTATTTTGTTCCGTTGGTTTAACTGCTACAAGCAGTGATTTATTTATATTAGGTTTTGATACAAATTGGAGTGTAAACTTCATGTATATTTTCATTTTTTTAAGTGGATTTGCAAGAGGCTTTTATACACCTGCAGCATTTAGTTTTATTATTCAACTTGTAGGTAAAGAAAAATTAGTAACAGCATCAACACTCAATAGCAGTGCATGGCAAATAGCTGCAATATTCGGACCTGCACTTGGAGGATTGCTTTATGCTTGGGTTGGTGTAACCAATACATTTATGGTAGTTATTGTTTGTATTGTAGTTGCTTTAATGTGTGTTTATCAAATAGAAACGAAACCAATATTAGGTGTAAAGAACAATGAAACCGTGTTACACCGTTTGCGTGTAGGAATTAACTATGTTTTTCAAAACAAAATTATTTTAAGCGCAATTAGTCTCGATTTGTTTGCAGTATTATTTGGAGGTGCAGTTGCATTATTACCAATTTTTGCAAACGAAATACTTAAAGTAGGTCCACAAGGATTAGGAGTTATGCGTGCAGCACCTGCACTTGGAGCAAGTATTACCATGCTTTGGTTATCGCTGCGCAAACCACTAAGAAAACCCGGTAATGTATTGCTCCTTTGTGTTGCAGCATTTGGGCTTAGTATGATAGGATTTGCAGTAAGTCCGTACTTTTTGCTATCGTTATTCTTCTTGTTTTGCAGTGGTGTTTTTGATAGTGTAAGTGTAGTAATAAGAGGAAATATTTTACAAACACAAACACCCGATGAAATGCGTGGCAGGGTATCTGCTGTAAACAGTATGTTTATCGGCTCATCCAATGAAATTGGAGCTTTTGAGAGTGGAGTGGCAGCAAAATTAATGGGTACAATACCATCCGTTATTTTTGGAGGATGTATGACATTATTAGTTGTTGCAATTACCAACTGGAAATCACCACAACTTAAAAAATTCCGATACTAATACGGTTTTCAAGTGGTAACATTTTAAAATTTCCCTATCTTGTGTTTCAATTTTTACCAGATAAAACATGTTTGATAAATCCATTTTACATAATATCTTATTTTTGGATATTGAAACAGTTCCACAATATGCTGAATACAATCAATTACCTGAGCATTGGAAAAAACTTTGGGATAAAAAAGCAATTACACTTAAACCGGACGAAAATCAAACACCTGCAGATATTTATGCTCGAGCCGGCATATATGCCGAGTTTGGTAAAATTGTTTGTATTTCTGTTGGTGGTATTTATGGCAAAGAGCAAAATCACAAATTGCGCATCAAATCTTTTTATGGTGAAAACGAAAAACAGCTATTAGAAGAATTTGCAATTTTTTTAACAAGTGATACAAACAAAACAAGACTACTTTGTGCGCATAATGGAAAGGAATTTGATTTCCCTTACTTATGCAGAAGAATGTTGATAAATGGAATTGAACTACCACCAATACTTAACATTTCAGGTAAAAAACCGTGGGAAGTATCGCATATTGACACGATGGAAATTTGGAAATTTGGCGACTACAAAAGTTATACTTCCTTGGATTTATTGGCTTCCGTATTTAATATCCCAACTCCTAAAGACGATATAAATGGCAGCCAGGTTTGGAGTGTATATTGGATTGATAAAGACCTTGAACGAATAAAAACCTATTGCCAAAAAGATGTAGTTACTATTGCACAATTGGTACTAAAGTTATGTAAAGAAAAACCAATACAAGAAGAAGATATAAATTATGCCACGAGTTAAACTGGAGTTACCTGAAAAGTTTATTTTTAAAACAATTCTTGCAGTAAGAATTGATGATATAAATTACGGCAATCACATGAGTAATGACGCATACCTGAAGTTTATGCACGAAGCGCGTTTACGATTTTTAGCTCACTTTGGTTATACTGAATTTGATATAGAAGGTGTATCAATGATAATGGGTGATACAGCTATTGTATTTAAAGGCGAAAGTTTTTATGGGGATGAAATAACAGTAGAGGTAACAGCCGGAGATTTCGGAACAAAAAGTTTTGATTTATATTATCGTTTCAGTAATACTAAAACAAATCAGATAGTGTGTGAAGCAAAAACCGGAATGGTTTGTTTTAACTATACAAGTAGAAAATCGGTAAATGTTCCGGATAAATTTATAGTTAAACTACAACTTAACAGCAGGTAAACAAAAACAAACAGAAGTTCCTTTACCTTCTATACTCTTAATCTCTAACTTACCTCCATTTAGTTCTATATATTCTTTACACAATTTAAGTCCTAAACCTGTTCCTTTCTCGTTTTTAGTACCAAATGTTGTGAAATTGTTTTTACCATTTAGGATTATATTGATATTTTCTTCGCTTATACCAATTCCGGTATCAACTATTGATACTTTTACAAATTCGTCATTTACAACTTTACTTCTAATTTCAATCTTATCTCCATCACGGCTAAATTTTATTGCATTGCTCACAATGTTACGTATAATCAACTCCAAATGATTTGGATCAACACGTACCATAAATGGTGAAGTTGCTTTATTAATAATGGCTATGTGTTTTTGTTTAGCTACTAACTCATACAGAGGCAACACCTTCATTAATACCACGTTTAATAATAAATCTGTTGCTTGAACTTGATCCGGGTTTGTTTGTGATTTAGCCCATACAAATAAATTTTCGATGGTTAAATTTAAATTATCTAAATGCGGTTTTAAAGAGTTAAATAAACTTTTCACTTTATCTAAGTCATCCTTTTCAGCAAATTCCGTATAAGTAATTAATGAACTTAACGATGATATAGGTGAACGTAAATCATGTGCCAAGATATTTAGTATCTTATCTTTTATATCACTACTTTGTTTCAAGTTTGCAGTTTGTACCATTAGTTCATTTGTACGAACTTCATTAATCTTTTCTTGTTCTCTATTTTTTTCAACTAAAGTAGCTGAGATGTTTTCTACTCTTTTGTATGCCTCACTTATTTGCCTTGACATCAAAGCAACCTGAATAAATACAAAAAATAAAATAGAATACTGTACTAAAAATGCTGTATTAATATATCCCAATGAATACAAGATATCATTAAACCCTGCAACAAACACCATAAAGAAAGCTAGTGCAACTATATAACTGTAAAATCCGGGACGTATTATTACTGCTCGTATTGAAATAAAGATTGCATATAGCAACAAAAACGAAACATAGATTCTAAATGGAGTAATAATATACATATCGTAACTATTATTAAATATTAGAATATACAATACCATTATTGTCCCAATAATTACAAACAGTTTTTGAATGTATTTGAATTTTGTTTCACCCAATAACTTATACAAATGCAAAATGCCGAATGTAGGCATTAATACAAGAGTAATGAGTCGAATATTAATTAATGCTGACCAAGAAATTGGCAAGTCTATTTGTCGTAATAATATGCCTTCAATACTTACAATACGTAATGCAGAAACTAAACACAACAATGCAAGGTATAATGATGTTTTGTCTAATGTATTTGATAAAAAATATCCTCCAAAAAAGATAAACATAATAAACATTACACCAGCTAAGAATGAGGCATAATACAGTTTATTATTAAACTCAAAATTTATAGGAGTTGGGTATCCGATTGAAATTTGATTATTAATTCCTTCTCCTAAATACTTAAAATTTGCTACTTCTAATGCAAGTTCAATTGTATCAGTTGCTGGTGTAAATGAAACTACCTTAGGATGAAATTCAGGTGCATAAGTATTTTTATCTCTTCCTACAATTCCTATTGATGCTAACTCAACGCCATTAACCCAAAAATTAGAGCTACTTACCATTGTAGGAATTGAAACTGCCATCGATTGATTAGCTGCACCTTCTGCAATTACATGCAATACGTATAATCCGTATCCATCACTTGAATAACCAAGCTTTTTCCACGGTTCAGAAATTGTAGTAAATTCAGGTTTAATAGTATCTGAAATATAGTCACTGTATAGCTTATTCCAATAAAATTCCCATTCGGTATTTAACTGTATAGTTTTGTTTAAGGAGTTTTTATTGATTTTATAATATTTTATACTTTCAGTTGATTTTGCATTTACAAAAACAATTGTGAAACATAGATATAAAAATAGTACTTGTAATTTTGGGGCTATACGCATTTGTATTTCAATTATCTATAATTTTAAGTAAATTTTTATAAAAAAATCTTTAAAACTGTGCTTTAATTATTTTACTGCCCACCAATTCATCGTACTTATACTGCAAATTTTTGTGATAAATTAAAATCAGATATTCATTTTCTGCTTGCGAATACGAACCTTCAAGCAGCGAATCATCAATACCTCCATTTTCTAACTTATTTGCAAATTTATACTCGTATCTGCCTTGTTTTAAAAGTGCATCCGACTCATATCGCATACGGTTTTTGTTATACCACATTTTATATTTTGGCTTTAGTTGCCAATCCGTAAATTCACCGTAAACATACACATCATCAGGCAAGGGGTTAATACTTAGCAAATAAAATGTAACCCATACATAATCTCCATCAATTGCAGGATTCAATCCATCTTTATTAGTAACTATACGCTTACCGTTATAATCCAAATAATAAAAATATTGCCCGCTACCTCGCACCTCATCATAATTAAGTAAGCATTTATAGGTACTGTCCAAGGTTTTTACTCTAACATTTTGGCTAAACTGGCGAAGGCTTCGAATATCAAAAAATCGAAATTCATTTCCCCCTTGAAAAAGGTTTTGATCATAATAGGTATAATCCAACGTATTATCACGAATAAACAAGGGTTTTAACCCCGAAATAGCATTATCCCAACGATTGTTTTGAAGTATAAAAACATTAACATCTTGATATGGATTAGGTATATTGTAGCCTTTGTAACTTACGGTAAAATTAACTTCTTGTTTGCTGTATCGGTATTGAGCCAATTGCGATTGACGAGCGGTTGCATCTATACTTACAGCAGGTTTTAGTATCATCATTCTACGGGTAAGTACCAAATCCGTTTCATCAAAATTGCGATAAACTTTAATTAAATAATTTCCGGCTATTTGCGGTTGCATATTTTCATTAGGCAACAATAAACTGTAATGAACATACTTTACATAGGTGTTGGTCGAAAACTTGAAATCATTAATATTATCAAATGTAATCCCATTTATATATTCATTTTGTTGTAAAGATGTAGGATTCCAATTCGCATCACAATGAATTAATGTATATTGAAAATATTCATTTTTTTCGGCTATCATATCAAACGAAAGTTCCAACTGGTCGCCTGCTCCTAATGCTATTATCGGATACCTGTCGTCAGTACCTTTTTTCATTAATTGCACGGTTTGCACTCTATCATCAAACACCTGATTGGAATAAGTTATTTCTTGTGCAATTCCATTAAACGCATATAAACAGATAATAAGAGTAGTTAAAATTTTCTTCATTGAGCTTTTGAGTTAATTTTCTATTGAAAGTATTTTTTCAAAGAGTCTTTCATATTCAACTTCAGTTGCGTTTAAATCTTGTTTAAATGCATCATACTTTACATTTAATTCTTTCATTTTTGTAGCATCCGTTATTACATCATTCAAGGTATATTGTTGTTGTATTAGCTGTATTTCGTTTTTTAAGCTACTGATTTTATTTTCTATTTCTGCAAATTCTTTCTTCAGTTTTTTTATTTCCGTATCTGTATTTTTAGTGTCAAGAGCAGTTTCGTCTTTTTTTGAAGAATTGGTTTTAGGTAATGTAGGTTTATTGGCATATGCAAGTTTTTTCAACTCCTCTTGCTTTGCTTTCCAATATTCATATTCTTCATACGTACCCGGATATTCTTTTATTTTACCTTCTTCAAGCCACCATATTTTATTAGCAATTTTTGACACAAAATATCTATCGTGCGATACTACAACAAATGTACCTTGGTATTTTTGCAATGCTTGTGTAAGTATGTTTATTGAACGCATATCCAAGTGGTTGGTTGGCTCGTCAAGTAACATGAAATTAGCTTCTGAAAGTAAAGTTCGAGCAAGTGCAACTCGTGCTTTTTCTCCTCCGCTTAACACTTTTATTTTTTTAAAAACTTCATCATTGGTAAACAAAAAGCAACCCAAGATTGTACGCAGTTCGGTTTCCGTGCGATCTTGCCCATATTGACGCATCTCTTCCAATATTTCATTTTCTACATTCAACGATTCCAATTGATGCTGTGCATAAAATGCTTGAATTATATTGTAACCGGGTACTATTTCGCCTTCAAATTTTTCAGTACCTGCTATCATCCGAAGCAATGTAGATTTTCCTTTTCCGTTTGCTCCTATTAATGCAATTTTATCTCCTCTAACTATTTCAGCACTTGCATTTTCCAATATACGAACATCCGGAAACTCCTTCGATACTTCTTTAATTTCAGAAACTACTTTACCCGATTGTGTGCCAACTCTAAAATCAATATTTATTTCAGCATTATCCTCTTCAGGTGCTTCTACCCTATCCAATTTTTCAAGCATTTTTACTCTACTTTGTGCAGCAGTTGCCTTACTTGCCTTAGCTTTAAATCGGTTAATAAATTGCTCTTGTTGTTTGATAAATTGCTGTTGGTTATCGTATTGCCTTTGTTGCAAATCCATTCGTTCTGATTTTGCTTCCAAGTAAAAGCTGTAGTTACCACTGTATTCAAATATTTTTTGCATACTTACTTCTACAATTTTTGTAACCATTTTATCCAGAAACTCTCTATCGTGAGATACAACTATGACTGTTCCGTCATAATCACGCAAATAATTTTCTAACCATTCAATTGTAGGTAAATCCAAGTGATTGGTAGGCTCATCCAGCATCAACAAATCCGGATTTTGCAACAAAAGTTTTGCAAGCATTACTCGCATTCGCCATCCACCCGAAAATTTTTTATAAGGCTGTTTCAGTTGTTCCGTTGTAAAGCCAAGTCCTTCTAATACTTTTTCGCATTTATGATGAATATTGTAACCGTCTAACGAGTCAAATTCAGTTTGCAAATCACTCAATTTTTGCAAAACCTCTTCGCTATAATCGGTTTCCATTATTTTCAACACTTTCTCAATCTCTTGCTCCAAATCTAACTGCCGCTGAAATGCACTCATTGCTACTTCTAATATAGAGTTACTGGTTTCAAAGCTCAATTGATCTTGATTTAAAAAACCAATAGTTAAATCTCGTGGTTTAGAAATAGAGCCTTCGGAAAGTTGATACTCTCCATTTATTACTCGTAACAAGGTAGATTTACCTGTTCCATTCATTCCTATAAGTCCAATTCGTTCTTTTGGCTTTATGTGCCAATTGGCATTGCGGTATAAAAAACGACCACCAAATTCAAATCCAATATCTGTTAATGCTATCATGGTAAAGTGAGCAAATATAATGCAAAGCTGCTATATCTTTAGTGCTTATCTTTTAGAGCAATTTAAAAATTAACCAATTAGAAATATTTCATTAAAACCTCTTAAATCAGCACCAAATAAGACAATAAATGATATGCACAAAACGAATTACAACTCATCTTGTTAATTACTTTAATCAAAAAAGATTGTATATATCAAGTTAAAATTACAATTTCCCATGCAATAAATATTCACAATTAACTATGCTACAATATCCGGGAAATATTAAATCCATATTACCTAAAATAAACACTTCTATATTTTCGGTAATGAGTGCTTTAGCTAATGAAAATCAAGCAATAAATCTATCTCAAGGTTTTCCGGATTTTAGTTGTAGTCCTAAACTGATAGAATTGGTTAACCATTACATGAAAGCCGGACACAACCAGTATGCACCAATGCCCGGTGTAATGAAACTACGTGAAAAAATTGCAACCAAAGTGCAAGAACTTTACAGCGCAGTTTACGATCCGGATAAAGAAATTACAATTACGCCCGGAGGTACACACGCACTATACACTGCTATAAGCGCATTTATTGGTGAAGGAGATGAAGTTATTATTATTGAACCCTGCTACGACAGTTATTTGCCTGCAATAAAAATTAATGGTGGCTCAGCAAAATTTGCTGAACTAAAATTTCCAAACTATAAAGTTGATTGGGATGAAGTTCAAAAATTAATCAACTATAAAACAAAAATGATTATTATTAATACGCCTCATAACCCCAGTGGAACTACGCTAAGCGCACAAGATATGCAGCGCTTAGAAAAATTAGTAAAAAACACGGAAATAATCATACTAAGCGATGAAGTGTATGAACATATAATATTTGACAATTTAGAGCATCAAAGTGTAGCTCGTTATCCAAAACTTGCTGAAAGAAGCATTATCGTTTCTTCGTTTGGCAAAACTTACCATACTACCGGCTGGAAAATGGGCTACGTACTCGCTCCTGAAGCTATAACAGCTGAGTTCAGAAAAGTACATCAATTTATTTGTTTTAGTACAAATACACCGATACAATATGCACTTGCCGATTACATGGACGATAAAGATGAATACCTTGGCTTGTCCGCATTTTATCAAGAAAAAAGAAACTATTTTCAGCAATTAATAAAGGGTTCAAAATTTAAAACAATGCCGTGCAACGGTTCTTATTTTCAATTACTAAATTACAGTAAAATAACCCAAGAGGCCGATACAGAATTTGCTATCCGATTAACAAAAGAGAATAAAATTGCTTCAATACCTATTTCCGTATTTTATCATAAAAAAACCGACAACCATGTGCTTCGATTTTGTTTTGCTAAACAAAACGAAACACTTGAAAAAGCAGCAGAAAAACTTTGCAAAATATGAGTACACTTCGCATAGCTACCATACAAACCGAACTATTTTGGGAAAACACAGATGCCAATCTGGAAATGTTATCCCAAAAAATAAATAAAATACAAGAGGAAGTAGATTTAATAGTACTTCCCGAGATGTTTACTACCGGATTTAGCATGAAAACGGAACTTGCAGAATTACCTGACGGCATTGCTACAACCTGGCTCAAAAAAATAGCACAAAATAAAAATTCAGCTATTTGCGGAAGTGTAATGTACAGAGAAACCAACAACGAAGTATATAACCGTATGCTATGGGCAAATCCGGATGGAACACTTTATCACTACAACAAAAAACATCTTTTTCGTTTTGCTAATGAGCACAACCACTATAAAGCAGGTAACAACAAAACAATTATCCAATATAAAGGATTTAAAATCCAACTATTGGTTTGCTATGACTTGCGTTTCCCGGTATGGATAAGAAGAACTCCAAACCAAGATTTTGATGCTATAATATTTGTAGCAAACTGGCCCGAAAAACGTGCAGAACATTGGAAGGCGTTACTTAAAGCCCGAGCTATTGAAAATCAATGCTACGTAATTGGAGTAAATTGTGTAGGTACAGACGGAAACAATATTGCATACAGTGGTGATACTTCCATAATTGAACCAACCGGAACTATTGTTTACACCCAAGCAAACCAACAAGAAATTGCAATAAATAACATACTTTTGGAAAAAGTACTGAATTATAGAAATGAATTTAAAGCTTGGCAAGATGCCGATAACTTTTTAATAACAGAGTGATGCAACATTAATACAAAAAATTGCATCCATTATTTAACAACAAAATTTTATTACATGACAAGAAATATTTTTGCAACACTACTTATTGTATTATTTATCACACCATTTTCACAAGCACAAAAAAACAAAAATGCTATACCTGTAAAAAAGGAAAAAGGAGCGTTATTTTTTGAAAAAACATACATAGATTTAGGAACAATTGAAGATAAGCCGGAACCAATAAAAATCATTTTTAAATACAAAAATATCGGCAAAGGCTCTGTTAAAATCACAAACATAAAAACCGATTGTAATTGCTCGCAGCCACGTTGGGATAATACCGAAACGCCTTTTGGTAAAGAAGGTGAATTTATTACCTATTTTTATCCGGAAGGATTATCAGGCAATGTATTAAAAACACTTACATTATTTTCAAACGGTGAACAAGAAGTTACATATTTACAAATTAGAGCGTATGTAGATAGCAAATTTGCACGCATCAAAGAAAGTTACCCCGAAAAACAAGGAAATCTAAAATTTAGCAGCTACCAAGTTCGTATAGATAAAATTTTTACCTATGGTGTTGATTCGGTATTCAGAACTGTTTACAATCCTACCAATTTTCCTATACGCATTAAGAAAGTAGAAACACCTGCTCATATTCAAGTAACCTATGATGCAGATATTATTTTTCCGGACAACGGAATGACCTTTAAATTTAAATACAATGCAGCAGTTGCTAAAGATTATGGAAGTAAATTGGATGAAATAAAAGTATATACCAACG
>JACFNJ010000315.1 GCA_019454865.1 Bacteroidia bacterium | reverse complement strand
ACCTTTAAATTGGTCTTCTGCACCAATAGGCAATTGTAACGGAATTGCATTACTTCCTAACATATCTTTAACTTGTTTAACAACTTTCAAAAAGTCAGCACCTGAGCGGTCCATTTTATTAACAAAACCTATACGTGCTACATTGTAGTTGTTAGCTAATCGCCAGTTTGTTTCTGATTGAGGTTCTACCCCATCAACTGCCGAAAACAAAAACACCAATCCATCAAGAATACGCAATGAACGATTTACCTCAACAGTAAAATCAACGTGTCCGGGAGTATCAATAATATTAATTTGATATTTCTTATTTCTATAATTCCAAGGCACAGTAGTAGCAGCAGAAGTAATTGTAATACCACGTTCAGCCTCTTGTACCATCCAGTCCATAGTAGAAGCTCCATCGTGTACTTCGCCTAATTTATGGTTTACACCAGAATAGTATAGAATACGTTCTGTTGTAGTTGTTTTACCAGCATCAATATGTGCGGCAATTCCTATATTTCTTGTTAATGATAAATCTCTTGACATTTTATATTATGTACTCTTTGCTTACTATCAATTTTAGCTAACTTTAAAATGAGAGAATGCTTTATTCGCTTCAGCCATTTTATGTGTATCTTCACGTTTTTTTACTGCTGCACCTTCACCTTTTGAAGCTGCAATTATCTCATTTGCTAATTTATCAGACATAGACTTTTCATTTCTTCTACGCGAGTAGTCTATCATCCATTTCATACCAACTGCAACTTTTCTATCGGCAGGAACTTCCATTGGTATTTGGAATGTAGCACCGCCAACACGTCTTGCTTTTACTTCTACAGATGGCATAATATTATTCAAAGCTTTTTTCCAAACATCTATTCCGCGTTCTTGTAATTTAGCTTCTACTTTATCCAGTGCTGTATAGAATACTGAATATGCAACACTCTTTTTACCATCCCACATTAGGTTATTAATAAATCGTGTAACCAAAATATCATTAAATTTTGGGTCTGGTAATAAAACTCGTTTTTTAGGTTTTGATTTTCTCATTGTATTTTACCCTAAGTATCTTACTTTATTTCTTTTTTGCTTTAGGATCTGCTGCTGCTTGTCCTGGTTTTGGCTTTTTAGTACCGTATTTTGATCTGCGTTGGTTACGTCCTGCAACACCTGCTGTATCTAATGCACCACGCACAATATGATAACGAACACCAGGCAAATCTTTAACACGACCACCACGTACTAATACGATTGAGTGTTCTTGTAAATTATGACCTTCACCAGGTATATACGCATTAACTTCGTTTCCGTTTGTTAAACGAACACGAGCTACTTTACGCATTGCTGAATTTGGTTTTTTAGGTGTAGTTGTGTACACACGTGTACAAACCCCTCTGCGCTGAGGGCATGAATCTAAGGCCGGAGATTTACTCTTAGTAATTATATCTGTACGTCCTTTTCTTACAAGCTGCTGTATAGTTGGCATATTT
>JACFNJ010000053.1:10084-13024 GCA_019454865.1 Bacteroidia bacterium | reverse complement strand
GCTACTGCAACAGAAGAAGAACTAGCCAACAACACTCGCTCAAGAAGTGCAAAACTTCGAATTGCTATTCGTAACTAATAATACTAAAACTATGGCAAATCGAATAATTGAAGAAGAAGAAATAAAAGACCTAACCAATGGTGATAAACTAAAAGAAGAATCATCATTAACATCAACCGTAAAAAAGATAGCAGATTTTGATTTTCACTTAAAAAGAGAATGGCTAATCAAACAAATACCTTTTGCATTATTTGTTATTGCGCTTTTGCTAATTCATATATACAATGTGCACAGTACAGAACGCATCATCAGACAAACCGATAATTTAAATAAAGAAATAAAAGAATTACGCTCTGAATACATAACCATTTTAAGCAATCTGATGAGCGAAAGCAAACAATCAACAGTAGCAGAAAAATTAGACACTTTCGGAATTAAAGAACTAACAACTCCACCAATAAAAATAACCTATTAAATGGCAAAAAACATCAGAAAAGTAATACTAATCCGAACATACACAGCATTTGCATTTATGTGTGTGTTTGCCGGATTTATTATTGCCTATTTGATAAAAATTCAATTTAAAGAAGGTAAACATTGGATAGCTGTAAGTAAAGATTTAAGCACAGCAATTCATACCATTGAACCATCAAGAGGTACAATATTCGCTTCGGATGAAAGTGTATTGGCTACTTCTGTTCCAATATATGATTTACGCATTGATGGTAAAGCACCCGGCTTTGCAAAAAAAGAAATTTTTGACAACAAAGTTGATTCTTTAGCATTGATGTTGTCCCAATTATTTGGAGACAAAACCAAAGCTGAATACAAACGAATACTTACCGGAGTTCAAAAAAGAAAGGATCGTTATTATTTATTAAAACGAGGCATAAGCTACCCGCAAATGAAAGCCGTAAAAACATACCCAATATTTAAATTAGGTAAATACAAAGGCGGATTAAAAATTGAGGAAAGAAATAAAAGAGAAAAACCATTTGAATATTTAGCAGAAAGAACAATAGGCTATGCACGTGAAGGCATAAAACCTGTTGGACTTGAAGGTGCATTTAATAAAGAACTTAGTGGTAAAGAAGGTAAACGTGTAGTACAAAGAATAGCAGGAGGAACATGGATACCAATAAATGATGAAGACCAAATAGAAGCCAAAAACGGAAATGATATTCATACAACAATAGATGTAAACCTACAAGATGTAGCGACCCACGCATTAATGCGTACGCTTATAAAGAACGATGCACAATGGGGAACTGCAATTTTGATGGAAGTAAAAACAGGGGATATTAAAGCAATATCAAACCTTACACGGATAAGCGAAGGTAACTATATAGAAAATTACAATTATGCAATTGGTGAAAGTTTAGAACCCGGCTCAACATTTAAACTTACAAGTATGCTTTCGCTATTAGAAGATAAAAAAGCAAAAATGAACGACTTGTTTGATACTGAAAATGGTGAAAAAAGATACTTTGCCAATGCAGTTATGTATGATAGTGAAAAAGGAGGACATGGTATAGTTACGTTACAACATGCTTTTGAAATATCATCCAATGTTGCAATATCAAAAGCAATATATGAAAGTTATAAATCCAATCCTGAGAAATATTATAAGCACTTAGAACATTTACATCTAACCAAACCTTTAGGACTTCAAATATCCGGTGAAGGAAAACCACATATTAAACATCCGAAAGATAAAGACTGGTATGGCACAACATTACCATGGAGCAGTATTGGATATGAAATAAAAGTTACTCCACTTCAAATGGTAACACTATACAATGCAGTTGCAAATGATGGAGTAATGGTTAAACCACAATTTGTAAAAAGAATAACAAATGTTGGCAAAACAATTAAAGAGTATAAACCGGAGATAATTGAGAATAAAATTGCATCAGCCGAGACTATAAAAAACTTACGGATTATGCTTGAAGGTGTAGTTCTTAGAGGCACAGGGAGCAGTTTAAGAAATCCAAATTATAGTATAGGAGGAAAAACCGGAACTGCATTAGTTGCAGATGGAAAATCGGGCTATAAAAAACCGGTTTATCGCTCTTCTTTCTGCGGGTACTTTCCGGCTAATAATCCTCAGTACACTTGTTTTGTTATGGTAAATGCACCGAGCAAAGGTGTATATTATGGTGGTGCAGTTGCAGGGCCTGTTTTTAAAGAAATTGCCGATAAAGTTTATGCAAATAGTTACAATTTACACAGTGATATAAAACTAGTACTTAATGCAGAAACTACATCTACTGTTAATGTAAGGTCGGCATTTAATTATGAAATAGAAAATATTCTAACAGCATTAGGTCATACAATTACTAAAAACAATACGAGAGAAGAAAGCGGAAGCGAATGGGCACAAGCTGTAATTACGAAAAGTGGAAGCAAAATAAACAGTAAATCTTTTGCAAAACGCATAATGCCTGATGTAATAGGTATGGGTGCAAAAGATGCAATGTACCTATTAGAAAATGAAGGGCTAAAAGTAGAAATATCTGGAGTTGGAAAAATTGTTGAGCAATCCATTCAGCCGGGTACAAATTTAAATAAAGGAGATAAAGTAATCTTAAAACTAGGATAGCATATGAAAAGAATTGAAGAATTACTAAAACCACTTTCTAACTATACCACTTATGGTAATTTAAAAACTACAGTTCTACACCTTAGCTACGATTCGAGGCAAATAGGTGAAGGCTCAATGTTTTTTGCTATAAAAGGAACACAAACGGATGGGCATAACTTTATAAATGCAGTAATTGCCAAAGGTGCTGCAGCTATAGTATGTGAACAATTGCCACAAACATTAGAAGAAACCGTTACATACATTTTAGTAAAAGATGCAAGCGAAGCAATGGGACTAATTGCATCTACTTTTTTTGATAATCCATCTAAAAAATTAAAGGTAGTAGCAATTACTGG
>JACFNJ010000053.1:0-10074 GCA_019454865.1 Bacteroidia bacterium | reverse complement strand
ACCAATGGAAAAACAACAATTGCTACATTATTATTCCGTCTATTTCAATCGTTTGGACACCGTGTTGGTTTATTATCAACTGTACAAAATCAAATAGATGAAAAAATAATTCCATCCACGCATACAACACCAGATAGTATTCGAATAAATGAACTAATGGATTACATGGCAGATGAAGGATGTGAATATGTTTTTATGGAAGCAAGTTCACATGCCATACATCAAAATAGAATAAAAGGTATCCATTTTGCCGGTGTTGTTTTTTCAAACATTACACATGATCATTTGGATTATCATCAAACATTTGCCAATTACATTGCTGCTAAGAAAAAACTTTTTGATGAAGTAAATGAAGATGCTTTTGCATTAACCAATAAAGATGACAAGAATGGTTTAGTAATGGTGCAAAACACCAAAGCTACAAGATATACTTATAGCCTCAAAAGTATTGCAGACTTTAAAGCAAAAATCATTGAAAGCGATTTTACCGGAATGCTTTTAAATATTGATGAACAGGAAGCATGGTTCAGGCTTGTAGGAAACTTTAATGCATACAATTTACTTGCAGTGTATGGTGTTGCATTTTTATTAGGCAAAGACAAAACAGAAACTATAAAACACCTTAGCAATATTGAAGCTGTAAAAGGCAGATTTGAATACGTAAGAAGCAATAACGGAGCCATAGCAATTATTGATTATGCGCATACACCGGATGCTCTGAAAAATATTCTTGAAACGATAAACGAACTGCGCACTCAAAATGAAAAATTAATTACAATAATTGGATGTGGAGGTAATCGAGATAAAGCCAAGCGCCCTATAATGGCTGATATTGCAACAGAGTATAGCAGCAAAGTAATATTCACATCAGATAATCCGAGAAACGAAAATCCGGAGACCATTTTAGATGAAATGCAAAAAGGGGTAAAACCACTTCATTTCAAAAAAACACTGCGTATTACCGATAGAAGAGAAGCCATAAAAGCAGCAGTAATGGATGCAACAAAAGGCGATATCATTTTAATAGCCGGAAAAGGGCATGAAAACTATCAAGAAATAAACGGAGTAAAACATCACTTTGATGATAAAGAAACAGTAGTAGAATTATTTAACCAACTAAACTAAAAAAGATAATATGCTTTATTACTTCTTTGAATACTTAGACAAACAATTGGATTTTCCTGGAGCTGGAATGTTTCAATACATATCATTCCGAGCTGCATTAGCAATAATATTATCATTAACAATTACAACAATTTTTGGAAAGCGACTGATAAAAATGTTGCAAAACTTACAAGTAGCTGAAACAGTAAGAAACCTTGGACTTGCGGGTGAAAATCAAAAACAAGGAACACCGACAATGGGAGGACTAATAATTTTAGCAGCGATAATACTACCGACAATTTTGTTCGCAAGACTATCAAATGTATATATAATTTTAATGTTGATATCAACTGTGTGGTTGGGGTTAGTAGGTTTTTTGGATGATTACATTAAAGTATTTCGTAAAAACAAAGAAGGGCTTGCAGGAAGATTTAAAATACTTGGTCAAGTTGGATTAGGAGTAATAATTGCGACAACATTATACTACAACGAGAATGTAAAAACCCGTGAGTTTTATAAACCTGAAACAGTAAGCACTGAATTTATCAAAGAGCACCAATTGCAAACAACGCTAACAGAAAATCAATTAATGTTAGCAGAAGATACACGTTCAACAGTTACAACATTACCATTTATAAAAAACACCCAATTTGACTATGCCGATTTGTTACGTTTTATGGGGAAAAATTATAAGGATTACAACTATTGGATTTATCTGTTAGTAGTAATATTTATCATAACAGCGGTTTCAAATGGTGCAAATATTACTGATGGAATTGATGGATTAGCAGCAGGTACTTCAGCCATTATTGGCGTAACACTTGGAATTTTTGCATATGTATCCGGCAACATCGTTTTCAGTAAATACTTAAACATAATGTATATACCACACTTAGGTGAGATGGTAATTTTTGCAGGAGCTTTTGTAGGTGCATGTGTTGGCTTTTTATGGTACAATAGTTATCCGGCACAAGTGTTTATGGGAGACACCGGAAGCTTAGCCTTGGGTGGTATAATTGCTTCGTTTGCATTAATGGTTCGGAAGGAATTATTAATACCAATACTTTGTGGAATTTTCTTGGTTGAAAATTTATCGGTAATACTTCAAGTATATTACTTCAAATACCAAAAACGAAAACACGGAATTGAATATGCCAGAGAGCATCGTTTATTCCGCATGTCGCCATTGCATCACCACTACCAAAAAGGCGGATACCATGAAGCAAAAATTGTTACCCGATTTTGGATTATCGGAATCTTATTAGCAATAATCACAATACTAACATTAAAAGTTCGCTAACAACAATGAGCAACCGGATTGTAATATTAGGAAGTGGCGAAAGCGGTACAGGCACAGCAATGCTTGCTAAAAAGCATGGCTTTGATGTATTTGTTTCCGATAATGGTACAATTGCGAAAAACTACAAAGATGAATTAATTCAACTTAACGTTGAATTTGAAGAAGGTAAACATACCCCTGAGTTAATACTTAATGCAACCGAAATAATAAAAAGTCCGGGTATAGCAGATACAATCCCATTATTAGTTGAAGCAAAATCAAAAGGAATTCAAATAAGTAATGAACTTGAATTTGCATCACGTTATACTAAAGCAAAAATTATTGGAATAACCGGTACTAATGGCAAAACTACAACTACAAGTCTTGTATATTATTTATTAAAAAATGCAGGAATGGATGTAGCAGTTGGTGGCAATATTGGTACAAGCATGGCAAGATTATTAGCTACAAGAGATTATGAATATTTTGTATTGGAGATAAGTAGTTTTCAGTTAGACAACTTTCATCAGTTTAAAGCAGATATAGCAGTGCTTTGTAACATTACTCCCGATCATTTAGATCGATACGAATACTCCTTACAAAAATATATAGATGCCAAATTTAAAATCACCCAAAACCAAACAGCACAAGATTTTTTTATTTACTGTGCCGATGATGAACTAACGAATAAAAATATAATCAATCATACAATTCATTCACAAAAAATTGCATTTGCCTATGACAAACCACAGCAAATAGGTGCTTATGTAAACAATGGTGAAATGCTTGTAAATATTAATCAGAAAAATCAAAATCCATTTACTATGTATATTAATGAACTCTCTTTAAAAGGTCGTCACAATGCCTACAATTCAATGGCAGCAGCGATTATTGGTCAAGTATTAAACATTCGGAAAGAAACTATCCGAGAAAGTTTAATCAGTTTTCAAAATGTAGAACATCGCCTGGAAAGTGTAATTACTACCGGAGGTGTTGAATACATTAACGACTCAAAAGCAACAAACGTAAATTCAACTTGGTATGCATTAGAAAGCATGGAGAAACCAACAGTATGGATTGCAGGTGGGGTTGATAAAGGAAATGATTACAGCCTACTGAAAGAGATGGTTAAAGAAAAGGTTAGAATAATTGTTTGTCTTGGCATTGACAATCGCAAATTACATGAAGCTTTCGGCAGTGATGTAGATATGATTGTAAACACTACAAGTATGGCAGAGGCTGTTCATGTTGCAAAACAATTAGCTAGAAAAGGTGAAACCGTTTTACTATCACCGGCATGTGCTTCATTTGATTTATTTAAAAACTATGAAGACAGAGGTAGGCAGTTTAAAAAAGCTGTGAAAAATTTATAGTAAAAAAAGATTCTCTTAAAGAATGACAACTTGGGAAAAAATAAAACCTCGTGGTGATGTGTTTATGTGGATGGTAATTTTTATACTATCCGTATGGGGCTTATTAGCTATATACAGCAGTACAGGTGCACTAGCATATAAAAACAATGGAGGCATTGTTGAAATCTATCTATTGCAACAAGCGGCATTACTTACAGGTGGTTTTTTTATTATGCTAATTGTTCATTCTATACATTACAAACATTTCATTGCACTATCCAAATTACTAATTTGGATAAGCTACATCCTATTAATATACACTTTAATTTTTGGAATAGAAATTAATGGAGCACGTAGATGGATAAATATTTTAGGGATTACTTTCCAAGCATCAGATTTTGCAAAACTTGCTATTGTAATGTTTGTAACAAGAGAACTAGCCCGAAAACAAGAAACAATTGATGATTTTAAGAAAACATTTCTTCCAATTTTAGGTCATATAACAGCAATATGCTTGCTAATAGCACCAGAAAATCTAAGCACTGCAATGGTTTTGTTTTCTACCTGCTTGTTAATTTTATTCATCGGCAGAGTTAAAATTAAACATCTTGCTTTAATAGGTGGTGGTGTAACAGTTGCAGGATTATTGTTTTTTACAATTCTGTTTTTTATGCCTGAAAAAGCATTGAAAGGAAGAATGCATACATGGAAAAATAGAGTAGAAACATTTGGAAAAGTAGAAACCGATCCGGACAAAACATACCAAAATGACCATGCTAAAATTGCAATTGCAACCGGTGGAATTTTTGGGAAATTTCCGGGTAATAGTATTGAAAGAAACTTTTTACCGGAAGCATACTCCGATTTCATTTACGCAATAATAGCAGAGGAATATGGATTAATAGGGGCATTATTTATGCTAATGCTTTACATGTTTTTCTTATATAGAGCAATCCGAATAGTGCTTCGAAGTCCGAAAGCATTTGGAGCATTAATTGCAATTGGTTTAAGTTTTTCGTTAGTGTTACAAGCATTAATTAATATGGCTGTTGCTGTTAATTTATTTCCGGTAACAGGATTAACACTTCCATTAGTGAGCAAAGGAGGTACATCAATTTTATTAACTTCCGTAGCATTTGGTGTTATAATGAGTGTTAGCAGATATGTAGAAGAAGACGAACCGGAAATTAAGGATGAAAATTCAAAGTCAAATATTATTAGTTCAACAGAACCCGCATAATGATAAACAAAGAAAAAAAATATAAAATAATTATTAGCGGTGGAGGTACCGGAGGACATATTTATCCTGCGGTAGCAGTTGCGCAAGCACTACAAAATCAATTACCCGATGTAGAAATACTTTTTGTTGGTGCAAAGGATAGAATGGAAATGGAGAAAGTACCAAAAGCAGGATTTAAAATTATTGGATTATGGATAAGCGGCATACAACGTAACTTGAGTTTAAAAAATTTACTTTTTCCGTTTAAGGTAATTAGCAGTGTAATTAAAAGCTTACAAATATTAAAAGAATTTAAACCTGATGCAGCAATTGGATTTGGTGGATATGCAAGTGGTGCAATGCTGTATGCTGCAACTTTAAAAAAAATACCTACAGTTATACATGAACAAAACTCGTATGCAGGAATTACAAATAAAATTCTTAAAAACAGAGTTGACAAAATTTGTGTAGCCTATGATAATATGGGTAAGTTTTTCCCTGAAAATAAAATTGTAAAAACAGGAAATCCAATTCGCCAGGATTTACTATACGTAGAGCAATTTAAAATCGAAGCTTACACGTATTTTAATTTAAAGCCAAATAAAAAAACAATATTAATACTTGGAGGAAGTTTAGGGGCACGTACTATTAATGAAAGTATTTTTAGCAACATTAATAAACTAATAGATGCAGATGTACAAGTAATATGGCAAACCGGTAAAAATTTCACCAAAGCCCAAGAAATAAAACATGATGCTGTTTCTATACACACTTTTATATACGAAATGCATTTGGCGTATGCAATAGCAGATGTTGTAATATCAAGAGCAGGAGCACTGAGTATCGCTGAAATTGCACAAGTTAATAAACCGGTAATATTAGTACCCTCACCCAATGTAGCTGAAGATCATCAAACCAAAAACGCATTAGCTTTAGTAAATAAAGATGCAGCACTATTAGTTTCAGATAAAGATGCACGAAAGACCTTAATTGATACATGCATAACACTTGTAAATGATCAAAACAAACAAACTCAATTAAAAAACAACATAGCAGCATTTGCAATACAAGATGCTGCAAACAAAATTGTAGCAGAAGTAATAAAAGTAATTAAAAAGTAAAATGAACTTCAACGATATAAAACAAGTTTATTTTTTAGGTATTGGCGGAATAGGTATGAGTGCTATTGCAAGGTATTTTCATACCAAAGGAAAGACCGTAATGGGCTATGATAAAACAGAAACTGAACTAACTAAAAAATTAATAGAAGAGGGAATTGCTGTTCATTACACCGATAATGGAAATGAGCTTGCCAATATTGGCTTAAATCCTAAAACAACTTTAATAGTACTTACACCTGCTATTCCTCAATCGCACGAAGAATGGAATTGGTTTAAACAAAATGAGTTTATAATTTTAAAACGTTCGCAAGTATTAGGTTTAATAACAGATAATCACAAAACAATAGGTGTTGCCGGCACTCACGGAAAAACGACTACTTCTACCCTACTTGCTCATATTTTAAAACAAAGTAATATAGATTGTTCTGCTTTTTTAGGTGGTGTATCAACAAATTACAACAACAATTTGCTATTGCAAAAAAATCAAAATACAACTACTCCAATGGTAGTTGAGGCAGATGAATTTGATCGTTCATTTTTAACTCTACATCCACACATTGGAATTATAACTTCCACCGATGCAGACCATTTAGACATTTATGGAAAACATAGTGAACTATTAGCATCATTTGCCGCTTATGCAGCACAAATAAAAAACACATTGTATGTAAAGCAAGAATTGGAGTTTTATAATACAATAAAAAACAAATCAATTAATGCGAATGTAAAATCATACAGTATTACAAATAAAGCAGATGTGTATGCAGATGATATTAGAATTATAGGTAATAGATATTATTTCAACCTATATCTAAACAATATCCATGTTGAGGATTTGTATTTAGGTATCCCGGGTTTACACAATGTAGAAAATGCTGTAGCAGCAAGCGCAGCAGCTATAGAATGTGGAGTTACAATTGAAGAATTGAAAATAGCATTAGCATCTTTTAAGGGAGTAAAAAGAAGATTCGAATACATTATTGATTCGTCAGAAACAATTTATATTGATGACTATGCACATCATCCAACAGAGCTAACAGCAATAATCAGCTCGGTAAAAAAAATGTATCCAAGCAAATTTTTGACTGTTATTTTTCAACCACATTTATACAGTCGAACTCGTGATTTTGTAGATGGTTTTGCCGAAAGTCTTTCCCTTGCAGACGAAATAATTTTATTACCAATATATCCTGCACGCGAACTTCCGATTGAAGGTGTAACATCAGAAATTGTTTTTGATAAAATTACACATTCCAACAAATTGATTTGTAATAAAGCGGATGTTATTGAATTATTATCTACAAAAAAAATTGAACTTTTACTCACTGTAGGTGCAGGCGATATTGATACATTGGTTCAACCAATAAAACTTTTATTGCAAAAAAACACTTCAAACTAAAATGGCATTTAACAAACAAAAATATCTTACATGGGCTAAAAATATTGGTTATGCAACGTTGTGGCTATGCTTAGTCTGTGGGTTGTTTGTAAGTGTGTCATTTGTTAATAAACAAGAGAAACAAATATCATGTACAGAAATTAATGTAGAAATAAAACCAACCGAAGCAGCATACTTTGTAGATAGAGAAATGATTCTAAAAACGATTCGAAAGGATGGAAATGAGAAAAAAATAATTGGAACAAAAATTAATGAAATAAATATCAGTGCACTAGAAGAAAAGCTATGCAATAACCCAATGATAAAAACAGCACAAGTGTATAGTGATATGAACGGTACATTAAATATCCACATTGCCCAACGCAGACCAATACTACGAATATTGAACGCTTTTGGTGAGGGTTTTTACTTGGATGAAGACGGGTTAAAAATGCCCTTATCGCCTAATTATACAGCACATTCGCAATTTGCCTCCGGATATATTTTTGAACACGGAGAGGGTAGAGATTTTGCCCAAAGTGCAGTGTTAAAAGATTTGTTTAAGATAGCCACATATGTTGATAAAGATACTTTTTGGAACGCCCAAATTCAACAGATATTTGTTACAGCAGAAAGTGAGTTTATTTTAATCCCAAATATCGGGAAACAAACCATACTATTTGGCGATATTTCGGATATGGAAACAAAATTTAAACACCTCTTTTTGTTTTACAAAGAAGCGATTACACGTGTGGGTTGGGATAAGTATAGCAGTATAAACGTGAAATATAAAAACCAAATTATAGGCAAAAAATAATAGTTACTAATAACTATGGCAGAAGAGAATAAAAAAATAGTAGTAGGCTTAGACATTGGAACTTCCAAAGTTTGTGCAATTATTGGTACTAAAAATGAGTACGGAAAAGTAGAAATTTTAGGAATGGGCAAAACCGAATCCTTAGGAGTAATTCGTGGTGAGGTTAGAAATATTGACAAAACAATAAAATCCATTAATGAAGCAATAGACAGAGCGAAAAAAAGTCTTGAAGCTAATAATATAAAAATAGAAATTAACTATGTGCATGTGGGCATAGCCGGACAACATATTAAAAGCAAACAACACCGTAATAGCATTAGCAGAAACAATCCGGAAGATTTGATTACAAGAGATGAAATTGAAAAATTCATCAACGAAACCAAAAAAGTAGCATTACCTCCGGGTGATGAAATTATACATGTAATACCACAAGAATACCAAGTGGATGATTTTGCGGATGTAACCGACCCAGCCGGAATTGCAGGTGTACGTATGTCTGCTAATTTTCATATCATCACAGGAAATGTAGATGCAATTAAAAGCATATATCGCTGTGTAAGAAGCTCCGGTTTAGAAGTTGATGATTTAATTTTAGAACCACTTTCATCTGCAGAATCAGTGCTTACTCCGGAAGAAATGGAAGCAGGAGTTTGTTTAGTAGATATTGGTGGAGGAACTTCCGATGTGGCAATTTTTAAAAACGGAATTATTCGTCATACAGCAGTAATACCATTTGGCGGAAATATTATAACAGACGATATAGTTGAAGGCTGCCAAGTATTAAGAAATCAA
The DNA here is from genome assembly GCA_019454865.1 of Bacteroidia bacterium. GTDB lineage: Bacteria > Bacteroidota > Bacteroidia > UKL13-3 > UKL13-3 > UBA6183. Next base: position 1,012 of record JACFNJ010000053.1, on the reverse strand, counting down.
GCTGAACTATTAAAAATTAAATTTGGTTCAGCAGTAGCAGACGAAAATAAAGACAATGAAATTGTATGTATCCCTGGTTTCCACGGACGTGCGCCTAAAGAAGTTTCTGTTAAAAATTTAGCTATGGTAATTCAAGCTAGAGTTGAAGAAATTTTCGAATCTGTACTTTTCCAAATAAAGAGTTCAGGGCTTGAAAGAAAACTTAATGCAGGTATAGTAATAAGTGGCGGTGGAGCACAATTAAAACATTTAAGTAAATTAGTAGAATACGTTACCGGCATGGATACCCGAATTGGATATCCGAATGAGCACATTGCTAAATCAGCAATAGAGGAAATAAAAAGTCCGATGTATGCTACAGGTGTAGGCTTAGTTATTAAAGGCTTAAACGGATTTGAAACAACAAAAGAAGAAACAAACAAACAAGAACAACAAAATATAGATACCAATATTCAAAAATCAAATGGTTTACTAAGTAAGTTATTAGAAAAAGGTAAATCTTGGTTGAATGATGGTGATGATATAAAAGATTTTTAAAAACATTAACCCAAATAATACATCAATTATGAGTACACTAAATTTTGATTTGCCAAAAGATAAATCCAGCATAATAAAAGTGCTAGGCGTAGGCGGTGGTGGAGGCAATGCCGTAAATCACATGTTTAATCAAGGTATCAAAGGGGTTGACTTTGTTATATGTAACACCGATTTGCAGGCATTAGAAGCAAGTCCAATCCCTAATAAAATACAACTTGGTGTAGGCTTAACCGAAGGGTTGGGTGCCGGAGCTGACCCTGAAAAAGGACATAAAAGTGCAATGGAAGCTATTGAAGACATTATTGAAGTATTAGGAATCAATACCAAAATGTTGTTTATTACAGCAGGTATGGGCGGAGGTACAGGTACCGGAGCTGCTCCTGTTATTGCCAAGGCTGCTAAAGAATTAGACATATTAACTGTTGGTATTGTTACAACACCCTTTTCTTTTGAAGGGAAAAAACGAAAAAATCAT
>JACFNJ010000314.1 GCA_019454865.1 Bacteroidia bacterium | reverse complement strand
ATGCTGTAACTACCGCTATAAGCTAATGGAACCGAACCATTAGAGTTATCTCCGGGAGCCAGTTTAACAAATTTGTAGGGCAGATAAGCCTTGTTTTTAATGTTAGTATTATTCATAAACCTATGCCAGAAACCAGTAGCAATCCAGCCCTTGTTGGTTTCGAAATCATCTTCCCAGATTACATTTGTAGCCGGAGCTACAGAAAGTTTAAAATTAATCTGAACCGTTTTATTTTCCAGTATTTTAATCCCTGTAATGAATGCGGTTAAGTAACCGTTTTTTACACATCTAAGTTTAAAACTTGGTATAGTCGCACCGTTGAATGCTTTGATCGGAATTGCTCCAATAAAAAATTGTCCCGAAGCATTACTTTTTGTCGATGCAAAATAGCCGTTAGTCAGCTCAACTGAATCAGCGCTAATAGAAATTGAAGCATCTGCCAAAGGTTGATTATTGGCATCAACAACAAAACCGCTAACAGCACCGACGGGTTGAGTAATAGAATTATCCACCGGGGTTAATGCCACATAGGCTGCCTGTCCCATCGCTGTGGTTACTAGTATACTATCCGCTTGCATATTTTTATAGCCGGTTTTTGTTACAACAAGACTATAGTATCCCTCTTTTAAATCTTCAAACTTAAATGTGCCGTCTGCACCAGATTGCATCTGTTTTACAACCGCTCCACCTTGAACCGATAAGGTTAAATCGGCATTCGCTAGTATTTGTGTTGTTATTGCATCTACAACAATACCAATAATAGTCAAACCTGTTGGTGTAGGAGTAACAGATGATTCATCTTTTTTACATCCCGTAAAAAGTAATCCACCTAACAATATCAAGGTGGTGAATGCAAACATCCTCTTGGGAATATTATTCATTTTATCCTCGCTTTCGTGATTTTTCAAAAATATTTTATTTTCGTTTGTAAAATTGATATATAATAAGGTTAAAAGCAACAACATAAAGAATGATTGATAAAATATGCGATTTAAATCATATCACTCAATTAGTATGCTGTAAATCAAATAGCCGAAATTAATCTGTAACAACCCAAAAGATATTCCACTTATCAGATCGAATTTTTTAGTTGATCTGAGATATTTCTCATCATTTGTATCCTGGTATAGAGTAAAACTATCATCAGCTTTTGTTTTATAATATGCAGCAACAGTTCCTAAAGTTACCAAACTACCAAGTAAAAACTTAAATTCGTTTGATTTAATAAAACTTACGGTTACACCGGTAGTATTAATAGGTTCTAAAATAATTTTTGTATTCTTATCAATTACCCGTACTTTTTTCGTTAAAAAATTTTCTTTTTGTAGAACAAGATCCATTCTATTTTCATTTACAAATATTGGGGTGTTACCGAGTGTGTCATGTTTGGAAATCACCATAGCATTAGCCGGTTCAGTCTCAAGCAAAATTTTCTTTGAAAATTTGAATTCCTTGAATACTCCTTCATTTATCGGGATGTT
>JACFNJ010000052.1 GCA_019454865.1 Bacteroidia bacterium | reverse complement strand
ACGCTTTGGGAATTTATGGCAAAAACCGGCAAAAGCTTAGATGAACTTATTAAAGAAGTATATGATGTAGTAGGAAGCTTTGCAATGGGAAGAATAGATTTACACATTACTGAAGATATTAAACAAAATGTTTTGGCTAAGTGTAAATCCGGTATGTACAAAAACTTTGGCAACTATACCATTGAAAAAGTTGAGGATTTGGATGGCTACAAATTTCACTTAGGAAACGATGAATGGGTTATGATACGTGCAAGCGGCACGGAGCCTGTACTACGTGTATATAGTGAATCTTCAACACTTGAAAAAGCAGAAAACATTTTACAAAATACTAAAACCACAATATTGGCTTAATCCTCAAAAATTACCCATTTGCTTGATATAAGAATTTATTCAGTGGGTACATTATTTGAAAATGGGTTTGTAAATTAGTAAGTATTTTTTTGTCTTTTACTTCATCGTTAGATAACTCCTTTTCGGCTAAAAAACTTTTTAGTTTTAAAAATTCTATCATCGGGTTTGAGGCATCATACCCTTTAGGTGGACGTTGTAATTTTTCACCTGATATATTTCCAAATGTTTTAATAAACTTTTTATCCTTAACAATAGATGTAAACTGATTTGCATTATAATCTATCTCTTGCCTAATAGCGGCTAATAGCATGGCATCCGGCATATAGCACCCTCCAGCTACAAACGAATTATTTGGTTCAATATGCAAGTAATATCCACAAAAATTATCTTTCTTACCATATTTACTCAGGCTCATCCCAAAATTAGTTTTATAAGGCGTTTTGTCGTTACTAAACCTAATATCCCGATTTAATCGAAATATACATTGCTTGGGCTCTAAATACTTTAAAGTAGAATCAAAAACACTAACCCGATTAATTACTTCTTGCACAAAATCTAACCAATCCGAACGCAAACGGGAATACCTTAGTCGGTTAGCATCAAACCACGCTTTATTGTTGTTCAGCTTAAGTTCTTCTAAAAAATTCAATAGTTTTTCAAAATCCATACACAAATATTTTATAGCAATATAGTTATTTGATTATTTTCGCCCATTACAAATCCAATTAAAGCATTTTACTATGCTTTACTAATTGAATAAATAGAAATGGCAGACAGAGAAAGACCAAGTTTTGAAGAAGAAAATAATGTTACTGTTCAACGTTGCTTTTTTGCATACGAATTTGCACGTAAATATGTAGAAGGAAAACACACAGCCGACATTGGTTGTGCTGATGGATACGGCTCACAATACTTAGCTGATTACACCTTAACCACAATTGGTATTGATTATAGCGAAGCCACTTTAATAGAAGCAAGAAAAAAACATGCAGCAAAAACAAATCTTACTTTTAAATCTTCGTCTGTTCCGCCAATTCCATTAGCGAATGAAAGTGTAGATGTTGTAACTGCATTTCAATTTATAGAGCATATACATAACCGATTAGAATTTATTAAAGATGTATATCGAGTATTGAAACCGGGAGGAGTTTTTTTATGCTCTACACCAAATAATAAAATGAGTATTGCTCGCAATCCGTACCATGTGCATGAATATACTTTTGCTGAAATGAATGAAGAGATAGGAAAAGTATTTAATAATTTTGAAATACAAGGTGTGCAAGGTAGTACTCGTGTAAACCAATATTACAAAGAAAATGCGGAATGGGCTAAGAAAATTTTACGTTTAGATCCATTAGGGATTCACAAAATAATTCCAGCATCATGGCTTACCGTACCGTATAATTTTTTAACAACAATTATGCGAAAAGATTTAAAAGACAAAAACACTTCTACATTAGATGTTTCTACCAACGACTTTTTCTTAACAAAAGAAGACTTGGACAATACTTGGGATATTTTTGTAATTGCACACAAAAAATAGCAGGTAAACTATTTTTCAATATTATTTATAAGCTCGCTACTTTCAGGTGTTATTGCTGATGGAAAGAATGCTTGTAAATTTCCATTTTCATCAATTAAAAATTTACTAAAATTCCATTTTACTTCGTAATCGCTTTTGCCGTTGTTGTTTTTTTGACACAACCATTGATAAACTTCGTGCTGATGCTCGCCTTTTACATCAATCTTCTCAGTAAGTAAAAAAGTAATCCCATAATTTAGCTTACAAAAATTTTGAATCTCATTTTTATCACCCGGCTCTTGATTACCAAATTGGTTACACGGAAAACCAATTACTACCAACTTGTTTTTATACTTTTCGCTTAAATATTGAAGACCTTTATATTGTCCGGTATAACCACACGCTGAAGCAGTATTTACACATAATACTTTCTTGCCTTTAAAGTCAGCAAATGAAATTACTTTTTCGCCATCTAGCGATTTAATTTTTAAGTCGTAGAAAGTTTTATTCATGGGTTTATGTTTTACATTTTTCACTCCAAACACAAAACTATATGCCAATATTCCAAGGGCAGCAACAGATGCAAAAAATGAAATCTTTTTCATGTTCATTTATAAATCAAGTATTGCTTGCCTTACTTCATCCATTTGCCATTGCGGAGTAGAAGTAGCCCCACAAATTCCTATGGTATCGCCCTCGTTAAACCATGCTTTATTCAGTTCGTTTTTATTACTTACAAAGTAAGTATTTGGGTTTACCTCTTTACATACATCGTGTAGTACTTTACCATTTGACGACTTTTTTCCCGCAACAAAAACAATCTTATCAAACTTAGCTGCAAACTTGCGTAAATCAACATTTCTGTTACTTACTTGTCTACAAAGGGTATCGTTAAAATCTACTTCTATTCCTTTGCTCTCCAACACATCTTTTAGCTTATAAAGGTTAGCTGTGTTTTTTGTGGTTTGACTAAATAAATGAACTTTTTCAGGTAGATTATGTTTTTCAAGTTCGTCAAAATTTTCAATCACTATTGCATCGTCATTGGTTTGCCCTTTAAGTCCGTCCACCTCTGCATGGCCATGTTTTCCGTAAATTACAATTTGTTCATTTTTGTTGTAGGCTTCACGTACCCTATTTTGTAATTTAAGTACAACAGGACAACTTGCATCTACTAACTCAATATCATTTTCTAAAGCTATTTTATATGTTTCCGGTCGCTCACCATGTGCTCGTATTAACACCTGAACACCGTGCAAAGTTTTTAACGTATCGTGATTAATAATCTTTAATCCTTTTTTCTTCAATCGTTCAACCTCTTCATCATTATGCACAATATCACCAAGGCAATACAGGTGTCCTTTTTCATTTAATATTTCTTCAGCTACTTGTATGGCATAAACAACACCAAAACAAAAACCTGAATTATCATCAATTTTTACATCAGCTTTCATATTTGAGAAACAAAATTATACAATTATTACTGTTATGTATCTGTTATAAGTTAATTATTGATACAGTATAAATAATCCTCAACCAAATACCTACTTTAAACTCATAGTACCACGTAGTTTGTATATTTTGGGGTTTTTAAAAGCAACATCCGATTCCATACCATCGCCCCACATCATTTCCTCTTTTGTAGTTATTGTAACTTGTTTAGGTGAAGATATACGTTGCGTAATTTCATTCCAATGCAATTCCTCTGTGCGCAAGGTATCTCCATCAAAATTCATCAGTATTACATTATTCCTGGCTATTACACGTTTTTCTTGATCGTATCGAATGGCATATTTTGCTGTAAGAAAACTTTCAACTCTTCCGTATTTATCTAAAAAATTTACCGAAATTCCTTCTTTCATTTCGGTATAGTTTTTATCCTCGGATACATATCGCTCTAACAATGGAGCTTTTACTAAAGCCTTGGTTTTTCCACTATCGGTATAATTAATTGAAATATCATATCCAGTTTCTATAGGTAGCGTTTTATTGCCCGAAACTTTACTTACTTCTTCAATATCGTTATTGGAGCAACCCAATACCAAAGTAAAAAAAACAAGTCCAATGTGAAACTTAAATACGTTCATTATTAATCGTATTTATATCGTCTGAACCAACCCATATCGTTAAACGAAACGCCAATTACTAATCTAAAATACTCTTCTTTAACCAGTGTATTGGTGGTTGTGCCTCGATTTAAATATTCAGCTGCTACATTAATTTTTGAACCAATTCTGTCTAATGGAAAGCCAAAACCAATGGCATAAGCAATGGTATTTACATTTGTATTGTTAGTACTTATCATGCCATTGTCAAAACGAATTCCTGCACGATATTCAATTCTATTAAAATAATTCTTTACATTATTTGCATTGGTTTTATAATATGCACCAATATTAAATCCAAGCGTATTTTTTAATGAATCAGAAATGCCAAATTGCCTGTAATCTTTCCATGATTGATAACCAAAATCAACACCTATACCCCAATTGTCAATACGATGAAAAAATAAACCGCCCTTTACAATTAGAGGCATATTTAACACCCCATTAGCTACACTTTCATTTAATACGGTGTCTTTGCCAATGCTTCCTGAGTTGGTGTTACCAATGCCCAAAGAACGTACATTTCTATTATCCGAAACTTCAAATGCAGCATTTGGCGTAAATGTAAATCCTACACCATACTGGTATCTTTTCTCATTTCCAAGTTTATCTTTAACAACAATTGTATCTGCATATTGAGTTCCAATATCAAATGACAAACCGTTAATAAAGCGTGTTCTGTTTTCTACCAAGTTAAACATGTTATATGAAGCCGGAATCATTAATAATGTAACTTTATCAATTTGCCCCCAAGCATATCCGGCATTAACACCTAAGGATAACCTTGGCAAAACGGTAAATCCTGTACCGATATAAAACTTATTTAAACCACCGTTTCCACTTACAGATTCACTGCCTTGAAAAGTTGAAGTAACAACATTTCGCGTAATGTTATAGCCTATTCCACTCATTGGCATCAACCCAAAACTTAAACCCCAATTGCGTTTTTTGGAAAGATTAAATCCGGCAGAGAAAGACATGAATGTAGCTGTAGACACACCACCGGAAGCATTACTGCTATTTATGCTACCAATAGTACCAATACCACCTGCATTCCATGTAGTAAGTCTAATGGATGAATATGATGCAGGATTTTGATTATTTAATAACCCGGGAAAACGCACTCCTTGTGTAACTTGTCCCATTGCATATTGCTCGGCATTTCCACCAAATTGTAATTCGCCAATACCAAAAGAGGAGTAGGGAGATTTTGTAATATTTTGAGCATTCACACTTGTGAAAACTAAAATAAATCCGATATAAAGTAAGCGCTTAGCTTTTATTAACATGAAATTGTGCTATTTTATTCAACCCATATAAAACTAATAAGGGCTCTGCAAATATGTTGTTTTTTGTGTGTTTAGACAATAATTCTGCATTACCTCCACAAATCAATACTTTTACATCTCCGTATCGGCTTTTATACCTATCAATTTTCCCATCAATTTCATCCAAAATACCTATACATGCACCACTCAATAAAGAAGTATTTGTAGATTTTCCTTCAAAATTTTCAGGCCAATGCAAATCCGGTTTTGGCAATTTTTGTGTAAATTGATGCATGGCTTGTAAGCGCATTTCTAATCCGGGAGCTATAGCCCCACCACGATAAGTAATTCCATTTTCGATAAAATCATACGTAATACATGTACCTGCATCAATAATTAAACAACTTTTGTTAGGAAAAAAGTGTAATGCCCCGGCTACTGCAGCTACTCTATCCATTCCTAAAGTGTGTGGTGTTGAATAATCAATTTGAAAAGGTAAATGCAATTGATGTGTTAGGTGAAATGTTGTAATGCTATCACTCTTTAATAGTTCAAGATGCTGAAACACATCAGCACCAACACTACATATACAAGCAACTTGTGGCTTGTTTTGGCAAACGTATTTAGCAAACTCATCAATGGAGTGAACAATGCAATTTGAAAGTAATTTGTTGTCTTCAAAAATTGCCGTTTTAGTATGCGTGTTTCCAATATCAACGGTTAATATTTTCATAGCCATTTAATTTGTTTGATTTGAAATTTCAACATGGATTCATCTTTTACTAACAAAAGTTCTCCTTGCTTATTTACACCTTTTACCAAAGCAGTAAATGTTTCTGATTCAGTTTTAAAATTGCGAAACTCGCCAAGTCCAAATAAATTAGCATGGTATTCTGAAAACAATGATTCCATTTTTTTCAAAAATAGCTTTGCGTAATATTTTTCTATTTGGTTCAAAATTTCATGTATAAGTATTTGCCTATCAATTATAGTATTTGTTTGTAACCGTAAAGATGTAGCATTTTCAGGTAAATCTTCTGATTGATTAACATTAATTCCAAAACCTACTACAACATATTTTAACTTATTTCCTTGCAAAATATTTTCAATTAAAATACCCGCTACTTTTTTATTTCCAATCCAAATATCATTAGGCCATTTTATTTTAGCTGCATTTGAAAATTTTTTAATTGCATTACAAATAGCTAAAGCCATTGCCATATTTAAGTATGGTTGTTTGTCAATTTCTAAAAACACCGGACATAAAATTAATGCGCATAATATATTTTCTTCTTTATTACTTACCCACTTACTATCCAATTGCCCTCTGCCGGCAGTTTGCACATCAGCCCAAATCAACATTCCTTCTTCGGCTTTCTTATTTTGTATAAGCTCTTTTGCCAAATCATTAGTAGATGTAAGCTGTGAGTATTTTAGTATTTTAACTTCCCGAGCATGAAATAAATTTATATCCATTAAAACATTACCTTTGCTTCAAAGTTATTAAACCAAAATGGCAAAAACACCAGCAAAAAAAACTCCAGTAAAATCAACCGGAAAAACAGCTTCAAAAAAAGTTGCTAAAACATCTAAAACAGATGCTGATATAGAAAATGAAGTAAAGAAGCTGAGTAAAGAAACAAAAAAAACAAAATCCGCTACTAAAACTAAAGTTTCGCGCCCTGCCAGAGCATCGAAGCCAACAACAATGGAAGATGCCAAGTTTTTAGCATTGTGTATAGCGCAAGGCATGTACGAGAAAAAAGCAGAAAACATAAAAATATTGGATATGCGTAATGTAAAAGGAGCCAGTGCTGATTTTTTTGTTATAAGCCATGCAGAAAGCGACAAGCAAGTTGAGGCAATTGCTAATAGTGCTGAAGAAGAAACTATAAAAATATTAGACGAGAAACCTTGGCACAAAGAAGGTTTTGAAAATCTAGAATGGGTATTGTTGGATTATATTGATGTGGTTGCACATGTTTTTCAACGTGAAAAGCGGGAGTTTTATGCTGTAGAAGAGTTGTGGGGTGATGCAGCAGATGTACCTTTTGTAGGCAAATAAATTTTATTCAAAGTTTATTTATCGCATCAATTTTATTTCGGATAAGCGCTTGATTATTCTTCCAAAATTGTATTGCTGCACATAAATCATGTCAGGTTCGCCTGATACAAAGCCATAATACTTTTCAGCATCTATTTCCAACTCATTACCTTTTTCATCGTATCTTTCTTTGGTTCGTTGGTCTATCTTTTTTGTGTGTAAGGAAAGTGCTATTTGTTCCCCATTTTTTCTTTGCAAATCAATAACACAATATGCAGGTAATTTTGCTATGGAGTCTTGTTGCACTTTGGTGTACAAATCATCATAAGCTTCGCCATACATTTGTACAAAAGATGACAAATAGAATTTAAGGTAATTATTACTTGCAGTTACATTAATGCCTGAATTATTTTTTAAGACTGGCTGAGCAGCATTTTCTATTACAAACGATTCATCAGGATTTTGTGGAAATGTAACACCTACTTGTTTAATTTCATCTATTGCAACATCAAAAATCAATTTAGATTTCCACTTTATTGCTTCGGTAGGAAAACGCGGTGTCATATATCCTACAAAACCCGGTATATGCGTAACAAATGGAGTAGGTGCACCATCCAACATCATGTATGTTCCCACCTTATCGTTTGTTTCTTGGCCTACATAAATTGTTTTTAGTAATTTATTCTTTGTGTAAAATTCTACTTTAATACCCGATGCAGTAAGCTCCTTTATTACTGTATTGTATTCTTTTTCACTTATCGGATTACGCATTTTAATGTCGTGCATGGTTTGAAGCAATAAGTTTACTTTTCTTTCATCGGCCGGAATTTTTTCATTAACCAACCATTTACTATTTATCCTTGTAAGCAATACTTGCTTGCCTCTTGCACTGGCCAAAAATATTTTTTCGATGGATGCTGTGTCGGTAATAGAGAAATCGGAATAATCAGTAGAGAATGTACGCAATGGCTTACGCGTATAGAAGTAATAAAATCCAATTGCAAGTACTAACAATACAAGTAATACAATAACTCTTTTATTCATAATTATGCAGCGTATTTTCTATTTCTATACCATTTATTAATTCCACCAAAAACAACTAACAACAAAAGCGGAGCTACCATATTAATTAATTGCCATTTTGTTCTTTCTGATTTAAGTTTCCCTTTATCCAAAAGACGTAACTTAATTTCTTTTGCACGCACTTCTATTATACCGCTATCATCGCACAAATAATCCATGCAATTTAGGATAAAACGTTTGTTACCGAATTGCTGATTAGTATAACGATCATACCCTAATGGGAAAATTTCTCCGGTTGATTGTTTTCTTTGGTTTCGTATTACATCACCATCAGATACCACAATCATTTTTCCATTTTCAATGAACTCTTTATACGGAAGTGCATTAGGCCTTGCTCCCGGTCGGTATTGAAACAACGAATTGAACCTACCTTCTAAAAGTACTGCAATTGGAATTGACCCTTGATTAAACATGGAAGGGTCGGGTTGTACACGAGCTAAGTTCAAATCAACTTGTACGGGTGCAGGTACAGACCGTGAATAAGGAGATGAGTATAATAAAACCGTTTTCTTTACATCTTTATTAGCCGTTGTATCTAATCCACTTACAAATTGAAAAAACACCGGATCAATTCCTTTTACAATTATGTGTGCATTTTGAGCAGGAGGTGCAGCAACCGGAAAAAACATCCAAGGCAAAAGTTTCTGCTGTGGATTACCATTGCGCATTGTGCTTAATATTGGAATTGCATTGCATTGTAAATCCTGCACCAAACCGGCATGAATACGAACCCCCCACTTAAATAACATGTCGTCTAAGTTTAACTCATAACTTCCTGTCATAAAAAGCGGGCTTTTGTTTAAGCTATCCATATCTGCTATTTGTGTTTCAAGTAACCACAAAATATTACCTCCGTGCATTACAAACTGATCCAATAAAAATTTTTCATATTCAGTAAATGCCGTAGTGGGCTTAGCTATAATTAATGCATCATTTTTCCCTAAACTTTCAGGAGTTTGCAATGCAAGTGGAATACGAGTTACACTATAAAATTGTTTTAATTCTTGCGAAGCATCTGCCACATCCCACTTATCCAATTCGCCATTATCATCAATAAATGCAACTTGCTTGGCACTGGTTGCAACACTTTTGCGCAATACATTTGCCAATTCATATTCCATCAATTCAATGGATTCATTAATTACAGTTTCTGGCGACTGACCAAATTGTGCTTTCAGTAAATTAACCGGATATTCTTTGCCTTTATAATAAAAAATTGCACCGGGTACTATGAGCTTTTGCGTAGATTCATCATCTTTTTTTATCTGCACATTTGTAGGTTGCAATCCTTTATCACCCAATTCACGAATTATATCGTTTGCTTTTTTCAAATCAGCCCCTTCAAATGGGTCAATAAACTCATACTCTAATTTACCACCTGAGTATGCAACAAACTCATCTAACATTTCTTTTGTTGATTGACGCAAGCGCTTGAAACCTGCCGGAAATTCTCCTTCCAGATAAACTTTAACATACATTACATCATCTACCTTTTTAATTAGTTTTATTGTATTTGGTGATAATGAATAGCGTTTTTCTGAAGTTAAATCAATTCTAAAAAAATAATTAGTTAATATTAAATTCAATACTATTAAAATAGCTATTACCAAACCAAGTTCAGTTATGGCTTGTATTTTAAAATTTCGTTTTTTCATTTTCTCTTTCACTTTCATATTACCATTTACGTGAACCAAAAATTGTTTTTGTTGCCCACAAAAACGAAACTATTAAACTTAAAAAATACAGTAAATCTCTACTATCTACTACTCCCCTACTCATTGAGTCATAATGTGCTTTAATGCCTAATGATGCAACTACACTATCAAAAGTTCCGAGTAAATTAAAATTTGCAAACATATCAAACAAAGCATAGAAGCTATAACACAAAAACATACTTACAATAAATGACACAATTTGATTATCAGTAATTACTGAAGCAAAAATCCCTATTGCAACAAAACAACTCGCTAAAAAAAACAAACCAATGTATGAACCCCAGGTTGCACCTATATCAATATTACCTACCGGTGTGCCCAATTGATAAACAGTATAAAAATACAATAAGGTAGGTAATAGTGAGAATAAGACTAAAATAACTCCGGCAAAAAATTTACCTAAAATTATTTGTGTATCGGTAATTGGTTTTGTTGTTAATATTTCAATTGTTCCACTCTTTTTTTCTTCACTAAAACTACGCATTGTAATTGCCGAAATTAAAAACACAAATACCCAAGGAGCCATACCAAAAAGTGTATCCATATTTGCATATCCCATATCAAATATATTATACTCAGGAAGCACCCACATAAACAATCCTATAGCCACTAAAAACACAGCAATTACTACATACGCTATAAGTGAACTAAGGAATGAACGAATTTCTTTTTTTAGTATTACGTACATAATTATTTTTTCCCTGTTAGTTTTTGGAAAACCGTTTCTAACGAATCTTCTTCTAATGACATTGAAAGTAGAATCCAACCTTTTTGGGCTGCCAATATTGACAGTTGCTCACGAACATCGGTTGCTGCTTTAAGTATGTATTTATTTCCGGAATGTTTTATTTGCTTTACTCCAGTTATGTTTTTAATTACATCAATATTTACTTCTGTCTTGAACTCAACAACAATGGTAAAGTCTTTTCCGCTTTGCTGTTGCAGTGCATTTATTTTATCATCGGCTACAATTTTACCTTTATTTATAATTATAACTCTATTGCACATGCTTTCTACTTCTTGCATAATATGTGTAGAAAGTAAAACCGTTTTATCTTTTCCTATTTCTTTTATCAAATTTCTAATTTCTACTACTTGATTAGGATCAAGACCGGAAGTAGGTTCATCCAAAATCAACACCTTTGGGTTATGCAACATAGCTTGAGCTAACCCTACACGTTGCTTATATCCCTTACTCAATTGACCAATTCGTTTTTTTCGCTCAATGGTTAATCCTACGCGTTCTATCATTTCATCCACCAATTGATTTTTTTGTTTAAATAATCCTTGCGCATCTGCACTAAACAATAAATATTCCTTAACATACATATCTGTATATAATGGGTTAAGTTCAGGCAAGTAGCCGATATTCTTTTTTACCTCCATAGTTTGCGTTGTTACATCAAAACCACAAACACGTGCCTCACCACTGGTTTGAGGAATATATCCGGTAAGTATTTTCATGGTTGTAGATTTACCTGCACCGTTTGGACCAAGAAAACCGAGTATTTCGCCCTGTTTAGCTTCAAAAGATATTTTATCTAATGCATGTTGGCTTCCATATATTTTGGTAAGATTATTTACCTGTATGCTCATCTCTTTATTTAAAGTCAGCGAAAATAAATAAAAGGAACTTAAGGAACATAACGAAAAACAGATTGATTCATAATTGAACACGTATCTAAGAATTACATCAAAAGTCGCATTTAGAATCTTGGATTGAGAATAGAAGATTTTCAAATAAGGCTGAAAATACAAATTTTCTAACTGTTATATATCTATTTACTATTCAATGCATTTCATCCCAAAACAGAATATATAAATCACAATTTATCCACAAAAGTGGGGGAAAGTGGAGAAAAGTGGATTTTTTAATTTAGTTTAGCGGTGTTTTAAAAAAGAAAATTTTGTCGCAGCTACACGGAGAATATGAATGTAAATTGGATGCCAAGGGAAGGTTAATCATACCTACTGCCCTAAAAAAACAACTGCCCAAGGCTGCCAAAGACACTTTCTTTATAAACAGAGGGTTTGAAAAATGCTGTGTTTTATATCCTAAAAATGAATGGGACACAATAGCAGAAGAGATAAATAAACTAAGCGACTACATAAAAAAAGAAAGAGAATTTAAACGCTATTTTTTACGTGGAGCAAGCCAGTTAGAAATGGATAGTTCGAGCAGGGTATTACTACCAAAAAACTTGTTAGAGTATGCCGAAATAAGTGCTAATGAAGTGGTATTACTTGCTTATGGTAATAAAATAGAAATATGGAGCAAAGCTGCATATAAACAGATGTTAGAAAATGAACCGGAAGATTTTAGTGCATTGGCTGAAGAAGTAATGAGTAAAAGAGAAAGGAAAAGCGATGACTAAAACCAACTACCACGTTCCGGTAATGTTGCAAGAGTGTTTGGATGCGCTTAACATAAATCCGGATGGCGTATATGTAGATGTTACTTTTGGCGGTGGAGGTCATAGCAAAGCAATATTGCAACAATTAAGCAATAAAGGAAAGTTAATTGCATTTGACCAAGATGAAGATGCGAAAAAAAATATTCCTAAAGACGAAAGATTAATTTTCATTGATCAAAACTTTGAATATTTAAAAAACCATATCCACTATCAGGACTTACTACCAATTGATGGACTTTTAGCAGATTTAGGAGTTTCCTCTCACCAGTTTGATATGGATGAACGTGGATTTAGCTATCGCTTTGACGATGCTGAATTGGATATGCGAATGAATCAAAATACGGGTAAAACAGCAGCGTATTTTTTGCAACATGCAAATGAAAAAGAAATAGCAGATATTTTGTATTTGTATGGTGAATTGAAACAAGCCCGTGCAATGGCAAAACAAATAGTAACTGCCAGAAGCGGTAAAGAAATTAAAAAAGTAGCCGACCTGAAACACGTATTAATAAAGTATGCACCAAAGTTTAAAGATTATAAATTCTGGAGTCAAGTATTTCAGGCGCTACGTATTGAAATAAACAGAGAGCTTGATGTGCTAAAAAACATGCTTAACCAATGTGCT
>JACFNJ010000051.1 GCA_019454865.1 Bacteroidia bacterium | reverse complement strand
ACTTCAATTGCAATATTTATTGGTTTTAGTCGGAGTAGTATCTTAGCGGTAACTGAATAATCATCTTGGTTAAATCCATTAATGCAATACGTACCATTAAAGAAGAAACTCAACGATTTGATTTTATTTCTTGTCCACTCTAATTGTGAATGTAATAAAATATTTTGGTAGTATTTAGTGTAAAGGGATTGACTTACTGCTATTGCTTGATGCGTTGTACCAAAATTTACAAATCGTTTAAGGATGCTATCCGAAGTTGAAAAAAGCTGAACTCCGAATTTGTTTTCCATTATGCCATTGTAGGTTGAGTCGTATGTATATTGCGGGATGTTACTTAAATATGGGTTATTAAATAAACCATTAAATGTATCACCATTGTTAATAAAAACATAATTGTTTTCTTCTGTTCGGATGGAATGAAAAATTTGTGCTTTGGTTAAATAGTCGTACAAGGTATCTTCTTTTTGGATTAAAGATATTGGTGAGCCAAACTTATAATATTGTTTCAAAAATAGATTTCTTTGGTGGTATTGGTTTTCACTATTGTTTAGCCATACATTAACGCTTTTGTTTGCACCGGTTAATGCTTCAAATGCTGAATCGTTTGATATACCACCGTTTTCTTGTGCATATCCAAAATTCCAAATGGTATGTGCTAATAATTCGTATCGTTTGTTTTTAGAAAAATAGCGAGTATTGAATTGCAGATTATACATGCTGGTTTTTTGACGCAAAAAGAATCCTTCTGAAGTTATGCGTTGATAATCTAATGCAACACTCCAGCGAGGTAATATGTTTTGTGCATGTGTAGCTTTTAAAAACAATAATTCTTTACTTCCTTGTGCAAAAAACAATTCGGTAACCGGTATTGTAGTGTTAAAATACTTAACATCTTTACTCTGCATAAAGTAATTTTCAAAAGAATTAAATACACTTTTAAAACCATTGAAATTTTGCATATTAAATACTGCTGAACGACCTGCTGTGCCTATGTTTCCTAAATCCTGAAATATTCGTTCTCTTCTATACCAAACATTAAAGTTTTCGGTTTCATTAATATTACTGTCTAAGTATTCAAATCCTGAATTTTTTGTAATATTTTCTTCTACTATATATTGTGTAGGTGTTTTTTTTTCATTGGATTGGGCAATACTCCAAAAAGGAAAACATAAGAGAAAACCTCTTAAAAAAAATACAGATATAAAATTTTTACTTCTCACTTTTTTATCACTCTTGTGGTGTATATATATTCAGAGGCAACTACTTTAATAATGTAAATACCCGAAGGAATTGCAAGATTAATGTTGAATGTATTGGCACCGGATTCTAATTCTATTTTTTCTTGGTGTACAATTTTACCGTACAAATTGTAAACAGTCAAGTTTGTTTGTTCTGGTTTTTTAGTAGGTATTGTTATCTGAAATTCGTTTTCAAAAGGGTTTGGGTATGTATTTATAAATAATTGTGTCAATTGTTTTTCATTTATAGCTAAATGTTCCGTTGTTCTAAATATAAACAAACCATTCTCCATATCACTTGCCAAAATAATGCCTGAAGGCAAATAAGGCCAAACACCCCAACAACCATGATAGCCATCCGAAAATGTTTGCGGATAGGTGTCATAATATGCACCAATTACAGGCGAATCTACTTTGTTTAAATCATAAATTTGTACACCTCCCCAGTATGCACTGGTGTAAGCATATCTTCCCATCCAATAGGAGTTGTGTGGCGAGCCGGCTTCTTTAAAAGGTGTTCCTACAATTCGTGGATTATAAATATCTTTTAAGTCATAAATTTTTATGCCTAATCCTTCCGGGCTTTCATCTGTAAATAATAAATACCTGCCACTACTATCAAGCCAACTGCTGTGGTTATAACCATTTTGCGGATAGGGTGGAGTAATTGCACTTATTAAATTTGGTTGTGATGCATCTCTTACATCAAATATAAATAGACCTGCATTTTCGCTGCTACAATAAGCAGTATCATTTCTTACATAAGCTTCATGGACTCTTGCTCCTTCGTATGGTGACGGAAAAACCAGCCTCCCTATTCGAACTGGTAATGTTGGGTTTACTAATGATATAATGTCCATTGGCGAACGTACTATTTCTGATGTTTGGTGGTTTATTATTTTATTTAACATCATGTACATTCGGGCTGATTTTTCTTCAATAAATATGGTGTGTGTTAATCCGCCTAAAGTGTCGCTCTCATATACTTTAACAATGGAGTCGGGTAGATGTTGCAAATCAAAAATTTGAAGATTTCCAAAATTATCACATTGGTCGCTTACTGCATACAAGTAATGTTTGTATGTGTAATAATCGCGATTGGTACAGTTTCTATTTGTACCAAAAAAACGAAAAAGAAGTTGAATTGTATCCGGATTGCTTACATCAAAAAAATATATACTATCAGTAGTTCCCGAAATCATGTATTCTTTTTGTTTTACCGAATCGTACCAACCCATTACATCATTCCAAATTTGGGTATTGTGTTTTACTAATGAGGTATCGTTGTAATGTGCAAGCAATTGCATGTTCAAGCTGGTTTGTGCTTGTATTGTGTTGCTTATAATTACACACATAAAAATACATGTACTAACAATTTTACTCACTGGCATTTGCAATTTCATGTTGGATGTAATTTGTAACCTGTGCAATTAATGCTTCGCCATTTTCTACTTCAATGCCAATTGGCAAATACCAAATGGGTATATGCTGAATGTGTTTAAGTATTTCATTTGTTCCTAATTTAACAGCATCTTTTTCTGTTGTTATAATGCAACTATCCGTGTGCGATTTATATAAGGTTGCTATTTTTTGAATATCATCATCGGTATAAGTATGATGATCTGCAAATAGCATTGAAGTAATAATATGGTATGATTTATTGAGTTGGCTGATGAATAAATCTGCTTTTGCTATTCCTGCTAATGCTATTGCATTGGATGGTATTTGTTGGCTTTTTGCTGCTTGAGTTAGCGGTTGTATGGTTTTGTATTGTATTTTGCTAAAATATACTTTTTGATGTGCTAAAGGCTTTAAATTAGATATAATTTCATTTTTTGCAGTTTCATTTAAACTATCGGGGCACTTACTTACAATAATTACATCAGCCCGATTACTACCTTTAGCAGACTCGCGCAATAAGCCGGATGGTAAAAGAAAATCATTATAATACGGTCGGTTATAATCGCATAAAATTATGTTGAATCCAGCTTTGATACTTAAATGCTGGTATCCATCGTCCATTAATATTACTTGTGTATCTGGTGAATCACTTAATAAATGAGGGATTCCAAGAACTCTGTTTTCGGCTACACTTATAGTTACATCCTTAAATTTTTGTTTTATTTGGTATGGTTCATCGCCTATTTCAGATGGTAAAGAATTTTGTTGGGCTAAAACATATCCGTTGGTTTTTCTTTTGTAGCCTCTGCTTAAAACGGCAACTTGATAGTTGGGTTTTAGTTTTTCAATTAGCCATTCTATGTGAGGTGTTTTACCTGTACCACCTGCTGTAATATTACCAACACATATAATTGGGAAATCAAACTTACTGCGAGTAAATATACCCGATTTAAATAAACCTTTTCTGCACCATACTATTGTTCCGTATATCCATGACAGAGGCAGTAATAAATATTGGAGAAACTTTGGCATTTGCGGTCAAAGATAAATAAATGTGTTTTGAGTATATAATGTATTTTAAACTAATTACAGTTGAACAAAAAAGGCTGCTCTTTTTATAAAGAACAACCTTTTTTGATATTTAATTAAATCTTTTGTGTTTATAAATTTTCACCCATAGCTACAATACCTTTGTCCATTTGGTATGCACCGGATTCTAGTTTATCTTTAATTGCACTAAATGCAGCAATAGTTTCATTCACGTCTTCAATACTGTGTGATGCAGTAGGAATTAAACGCAATAAAATCATTCCTTTTGGAATTACAGGATATACCACTACAGAACAAAAAATGTTAAACTTTTCGCGTAAATCATATACTACTCCTGTTGCTTCCCCAACTGAGCCTTTTAACATTACCGGAGTAACCATCGTGTTAGTATGCCCAATGTCAAATCCCTTTTCTTTTAATCCACCTTGTAAAGCTCGTACTATTGTCCAAAGTTTTTCTTTGTATTCCGGGTGTTTTCGAATTAAATCTAAGCGTTTTAATGCACCTTTTACCATTGGCATTGGTACTGATTTGGCATAAATTTGCGAACGAAGATTGTAACGTAAGAATTTTACTACATCTTTCTTAGCAGCTATAAAACCACCAATTAAAGCCATGCTTTTTGCAAAAGTTCCAAAATAAATATCAATACCATCGTTGCAGTTTTGTTCAAATCCTACACCTCTTCCGCCTGTACCAATAGAGCCGAAACCATGTGCATCATCCACAAAAAGACGAAAATCAAATTTCTTCTTCAATTCAACAATTTCAGCAATCTTACCTTGTGCTCCTGTCATACCAAATACCCCTTCGGTAATTACTAAAATTCCTCCTCCGGTTTCATCTGTAATTTTCTTAGCACGTACCAATTGCTGTTCAAGACTTGCAATATCATTGTGTTTGTATAAAAATCTTTTGCCCATGTGCAAGCGTACACCGTCAACAATACATGCGTGGCTTTCGGCATCATACACTATTACATCGTGTCTATCCACCAATGCATCTATTGCGCTTACCATTCCTTGGTAGCCGTAGTTTAACAAAACGGCATCTTCTTTATTTACAAATTCTGCTAATTCTCTATCCAATTGCTCGTGGAAAACAGAGTTTCCACTCATCATACGTGCACCCATAGGGTATGCTAAACCAAATTCTTCTGCTGCCTCAGCATCTGCTTTTCTTACCTCCGGATGATTGGCTAACCCCAAATAATTGTTTAAACTCCAATTCAAAACCATTCTTCCTCTAAACATCATGCGCGGTCCTAATGGTCCTTCTAATTTAGGAAACATATAATAACCGTAAGCATCATCAGCGTGTTGACCCAATGGTCCGGCTTTTTTCTTCAGTTTTTCAAAAATATCCATTTTTGCTATTGTGTATAATTTGCCGCAAATGTAAAGTTATCTAATTTAAAAAATCAGATAATTTTTATCAGATAATAAACTGTTTAATTGATTAGCCATCGCACTTGCAAGCGTATGTCTGTTAGTTTATTACCTTCAATTTTTTCTAATCCACCAGATATTTCATTTACATTACTGTATGTAGTTTGGCTTACTTTAATACGAAACTCCAAGTTGCGATTAACCATGTAGCGTGCAACAAAATAATAGCGGATACCGCTATTTTGATACATCGGTAAAGCATATTGGTACAATACATCTGTTTCGGTTGCATAAATTCGTGCATTGTAATCTTCAATACTAAAGTATGCCACACGTGTTGTAATTTCAAGTTTTTTTCGAGGAAGCGCCCAGGTTAAATCCTGAAAAATTAGGGTTCCATTTTTAGGTGTATTTACTTCATTTGTATATGTGATGTTTTCAATTCTGCTTTTTAAGTTTAATGATAAGGATAACTTGTATTGTGCTTGAAATCTGAAAATGGTTCTGCTTTCGTTACTGGTTGTATTTATTTTGTCCGTATTGTTTGATTGATTTTTTGTTTTGGTTTCATGTCTTGCCCGTAAATATAATTGTGCGTTTCTACTTGGAGCATATTGTAGTTCGCTTAATACATCCACACCTCTGCTTGGTGCGTTTATTAAATATCGAATCCACTCACTTTGATAAAAATCTGCATAGCTTACAAGTGCCCATTTTCTATTGAAACGCAATGAAATTCCGGAATATATTCCTTTTTCATTTCGGGAGTCATTATACTCTGAAAATGGATTGCTGTATGTAGTTTGGTAGTCAACTGAAAAGTTTCTGTACAAAAGCATAATGTCTAATTTTGGGTCAAGTGAGATGGCTAATCCTGATGTGAACGCTTGTGCATTGTTGCTGCTAAAACTAAACTCTCCAAATAAACTCATGTTTCTCCATTGCCATTTATAATCTATGCCACTATTATTTAATTGTTTGCCACTAAAGTTATAAAGTTGGTATGGTGCATTGCCAGAAATAAAAGGCACATTATAGTTTGTTTGAACATGTGTAATTCCAATATGTCCGTTGCTGTGTTTCCATTGGGCATTTGCTCCGGCAATGTTTTGTATTACTTCATTTGATTTAGAACGCTCGGTTGCTGTTCGATGAAGCCCGGTTACACCCAATGAACTAAAATATCCTTCCTCATAAGTTGTATCTTGGTTTGAATAATTGGTTGATAAATTTTTTCTACTACCAAATACTAGTAGCTGCCATTTCTTTTTCCCAAGTTGTACCGCAGCACCACGTAAAAAACCGGTTTCATTCAACGACCGATATGGACGGATTGGTAAATAGCTTCTTCGTACATTAAGTACCATTGCGCTTTTTCGCGCGGCAAGTCCCGAAGCAAATGTTAAACCTTGCCCTATATTGATTTGGTAATCGCCTAATGCAATGGTATTTATAATTGTTTTTGTTGGTCGGTAATAAAAATGGATGGAATGAAAATCAAAACCCTTAGTGGTATTATCCCATAAAAATGGTTCTCCTTGGTCGGTTTCGGCTGCATAACCAAACGACAGTTGGTTTGAAAATGAAAATCGGTAACGAAGCACGTATCTTTCTTGGTTTCCCATGTAATAGCTTTTACCTTGTTCTTTTAATGTAGGATTATAACCTGCACGAGGTTCGTAATCGGTATCGTATAAGGCTGTAATTTCGTGTTTGCCTTTTTTAATTTTTTGGATAAAAGTAGTTTGATTCTGTTGCCAAATTTCATCAACCGTAGTAAAATAGGTTAAGTAATATATAGTTTGATCATCAAGAGCAACGATTGTTTGCAACTCGTAAAGCGATATAAAATTACCAAACCGTTGCCTATGCGAGATGATAGCACTTATTTGTGCATCATCCAAAAAGAATAAACGTTGTAGTTGCTCCAGTGTAGCAGTATTCAGGTTAAGTTTGTTTTTATTGTATTGTTCCAACTGCTCTTGCAAGTCGGTAAAGTCATAAACTGTTTCATTCGTTTCAATTAGCCTCTCCATTAAGTCTGAAATTACTTTTTCATCCGATTCTCTTGCTACTTGTGCAATTAAAATGGTTGTTAAAAAAGTAAAAATTAGTGTGAGTATAAAATGCTTCATTGTGAATTAGCTATTTTACAGGGAAACGTAAGCCAAATTGCGGGATTACCCCAAGTGTTTGATGAATACCGGCAGCTATATCAATCATTAAACTATTAAATCGTACCGATGAGCCAAAATGAAAAGCCGTAGGAAATGAATTAAAACCTACGCCAAATCCAATTCGAGGATGAATTTGGTATCGTACACCTGCTTTTAAATTAAATTTTGCTCCAAAGTTTGTTCCCCTTCAGCAAGTACATCTACTAATTTATTTACGTTATATACCATACCTAAACGAAAAAAGGCCGGAATTTTATCGGATACAGCATTACCATATTTTTGTTGCGTAGGATTGTAAATATATCCACTCAAAGCAATATTATTTATCGGTTTATAATGTAAACCAACAGCTATTGTCCATGCACCTGCCGAGCCATAATCTAAAATATTGGTAAGTTGATAATTGATTTGTGCTCCAAGCGAAAAACTTTCATTAAGCTTTTTTGCGGTACTAAAAGTAAACTGTTGTTGGTTGTAATTTGCAAAACCAAAGTAATTGATTCCTGCTCCAAAATGTATTGATTTGGTAGGAATTACCAAGGATAAATTTGAAAAGTTTAATTCTTTTAGTCCGTACCTTTGCTCACTAAAAATGCCTGCCTGCCAATTGGTTAGGTTTGTCATTAATGCGGGGTTATTCATTGCAGAGTAAGCATTATATTGCCCTGTGGTAATGCCACCCAATGCAGTAGCATCAGCACCAATTACGGTATTTCCTATTTGTGCGTTTACTGATTTTAAAAAGCAGCAAACCAAAATAAAGGATAAAAAATAATATCTCATTTGGTGCTAAATTTAGGTTAAAGTTTCAAAAATGAAATTTAGTTATATTTTTGCGCAATTATCAAATTTAAAAAACCTTAAAACAATAAATGGAAAATTTAATTTACTTAATCCCTGCACTAGGTGTAGTAGGCTTATTAGTAATGGCAGTTAAAAGTGCCTGGGTAAGCAAGCAAGATGCGGGTGAAGCAAACATGAAGCAATTGGCAGGTTATATTGCCGATGGGGCAATGGCATTTTTAAAAGCAGAATGGAAGATTCTTTCTTATTTTGTGGTTATAGCTGCCGTATTATTAGCTTGGAGTGGAATGACAGTAGAAACATCAAGCCCAATTATTGCAATAGCATTTGTGATAGGAGCAGTGTTTTCTGCAGTTGCCGGATATATAGGTATGAATGTGGCTACCAAAGCCAATGTACGTACAACACAAGCAGCACGTACAAGTTTAGCTAAAGCACTTAAAGTATCTTTTACCGGAGGTTCGGTAATGGGTTTGGGTGTGGCCGGCTTAGCTGTATTGGGTTTAGGCTCATTATTTATTGTGTTTTACCAAATGTATGTTGTTAGCACAGGTGGTAATGTTAATGGTTTTGAAATGGAAAAAGCCTTAGAAGTGCTTGCAGGCTTTTCATTAGGTGCTGAATCCATTGCATTATTTGCTCGTGTTGGTGGTGGTATTTATACCAAAGCAGCAGACGTGGGAGCTGACTTGGTAGGAAAAGTTGAAGCCGGAATTCCTGAAGATGACGTTAGAAATCCTGCAACAATTGCAGATAACGTTGGAGATAACGTGGGAGACGTAGCAGGTATGGGTGCTGATTTATTCGGCTCGTATGTTGCTACTATTTTGGCTACAATGGTATTAGGAAGAGAAATTGTTTCAAATGATAATTTCGGTGGAATTGCACCTATATTATTACCAATGTTAATTGCCGGATTGGGAATTATATTTTCAATTATAGGAATGGCGTTCGTTAAAGTTAAAGACGATAAAGGTGATGTACAAGGCGCATTAAATTTAGGGAATTGGGGTTCCATGATTATAACCGGAGTTGCTGCATTTTTTGTTGTAAAATGGATGTTGCCTGCTACTATGGAAATTCGTGGTGTTGTATTTACTAATATGGACGTATTTTATGCAATACTATTAGGATTAGTTGTTGGTGCGTTAATGAGTATTATTACTGAATACTATACTGCAATGGGTAAACGCCCGGTACAATCTATCGTTGAAAAATCAGGAACAGGTCATGCAACTAATATTATAGGCGGATTATCCGTTGGTATGGAATCTACAGTATTACCAATTTTAGTATTAGCAGCAGGTATTTATGGTTCATATACTTTAGCCGGATTGTACGGTGTGGCTATTGCTGCAGCAGGTATGATGGCTACTACTGCTATGCAACTTGCAATTGATGCTTTTGGTCCAATTGCTGATAACGCAGGTGGTATTGCTGAAATGAGCCAATTGCCGGAAGAAGTTCGTGGAAGAACAGATAACTTAGATGCAGTAGGTAATACTACGGCAGCTACCGGTAAAGGATTTGCAATTGCATCTGCTGCATTAACATCGTTAGCATTATTTGCTGCATTTGTTGGTGTTGCAGGTATTGATTCTATTGATATTTACCATGCTGATGTATTGGCTGGTTTATTTATAGGTGCTATGATACCTTTTATATTCTCGTCATTAGCTATTGCAGCAGTTGGGCGTGCAGCTATGGAAATGGTAAATGAAGTACGCAGACAATTCCGTGAAATACCGGGTATTATGGAATACAAAGCGAAGCCGGAGTACGAAAAATGTGTTGCTATTTCTACCAAAGCATCCATTCGTGAAATGATTGCACCGGGAGCAATAGCTTTAATAGTACCTGTAGTAGTTGGGTTTATTTTTGGACCGGAAGTTTTGGGTGGCTTATTAGCAGGTGTTACTGTAAGCGGTGTGTTAATGGGTATCTTCCAAAATAACGCTGGTGGTGCTTGGGATAATGCTAAAAAATCATTTGAAAAAGGTGTTGTAATTGGTGGTGAAACATTCTACAAAAAATCTGAACCGCATAAAGCATCTGTTACCGGTGATACTGTTGGTGATCCGTTTAAAGATACATCAGGTCCATCCATGAATATTTTAATTAAATTAATGTCTATCGTTTCATTAATTATTGCACCGCATATTGCAGTAAATGGGGGGCATGGTAGTGATAAAAGCATGATGCACGGTGAGAAAACCGAGTGCTGCATGGATATGATGGAAATGGAAGGCTGCGAAATGGGCGAAATGGATGCTTGTATGGATTACGAAAAATGCAAAACAATGACTAAAGACGAATGTGCATTGTATTGCGATAGCATGCAATTTACTCCGGAGCAAAAAGAAAAATGTTTAAGCATGTATGGTGCTGACGGCAAATTTGATGAAGCAAAATGCAAAGAAATATGCGCTGCTGATGCCGGAAGTTGTATGGAAGCGTGTGAACATAAATGCAAGGATGCAGAAGAATGTAAGAAGAACTGTGATGAAAAGTGTGTAGCTTCTCATGGCAAATCTAAAGGTAAATCATGCTGCGCTGAAGGTGAAAAAGAAGAATCATGCCATTAATTGCATGTATATAATATTGAAAAGAGGCTGCCTGATTAAGGCAGCCTCTTTTTTTGTGCGAAGTTTTTAGGAATTACTTTTCCATGTTATGTTGTTGTTGTCTAATATTTCTTTGCCCCATACCGGAAGTCCTTATTTGACTTGTCAGCGCCTCTATTTTAATGTTGGTTATTGTTTGTTAAAAATTAAAATATTGTGTTCTGCTGACCTATTTCGGGCAATTTGGTATAATAGTTTCAATGAATGCATCAATATATCATATTGCATCATCATTTTCAATAAATTCTACGATGCTCTTAAATTCAATCTGTGTGCAGCTTTTAGGGGTACAAATAGAATATTCAAAAATATTGGTATTTCAGTTTTTATCTTTACTTTTATTTCGTAAATAATAAACAGCTTGTGTTAATTAATATGTGTTATATCACAGGCTGAATAGAACATTAATTAAACTGAATCACGAATCATTAGCTTAAATAAGTTCAACAATGAAAACAAAAAAAATCCTTTTTACCGCATTAATTGTAATGATGTTGACATCTTGCGTATCAAAATCTTATTTCCAAGTTTATAAGGTAGTACCTTTTAGTAAATTAGTAGTTAAGAACAACAATTTAGTTTATGAAGATGAAAACTGTAGAGTTTCATACAATCTATGGAGCGAAGGTGGAAATATTGGCTTTCAATTTTTTAACAAAACAGACAATAATATTTACTTAAATTTGGAAGAGAGTTTTTTTATTCTAAATGGAATTTCTTACAATTACTATAGGAAAAGGGTTTTTACAAGTTCGACAAGTTCATTGGCAACAAGTTCTTTTGGGGCGAATGCAACAAAATCTGTAACAGGTCTAAATTACTCTAATTTAATTCAAACAAATAGAATTTCAGCAACCAATACTTTTGGTAATATGACATCTACAGGTTTTTCTGTTTCCTACAATGAAGAAAAATTTGTATGTATTCCGTCTAAGACATCGAAGGTTATTTCCGAATATAGTATCAATGAATCACTTTTCAGAGATTGTGACTTATATAAATATCCAACTAAAAAACAGGTTAAATCTAAGACATTTTCAAAGGAACAAAGCCCTCTTGTTTTCAGTAATAGAATTGCTTATTCCATGGGACAGACTGACAATCTTATAAAATTTGATAATGAATTTTATGTAGAGGAAATCTCAAACTATCCTAAAAGTGAAATGTTTGAATCAAAATATGAGGAGTATTGTGGACAAAAAAGTGAGACCAAGACAAAATATTTTAAGAATGTTTCGCCTAATAAATTTTACATTAAATACAACAAAAGTAAAGACACTTGGAAACACTAAGAATTACAGTTGCTAACTTAGAAACGATTTTGAGTCAAGTGGATGGAACGATCGTGCGAACGGATATATTTTAGTTAGCTACTATAAATTATAGCTCAATTGATTATTTTTGATGATGGGATTTGTGAACACAAAGGAAAATTACTTTAAAACTATAAAATAAAACTTAATCAAAATGGCTACTGCACTAAATACAAAAGAATATTGTGCCAACGATAATGAAAAATCGTTTTTTGATATATTGAAAGACTGTTTAAGTAAAGATTTCCTATTCTACGCTGGTTACAAAAATAATTTTGATTCAAATTCAGGTGATATAGATTTTATTGTGCTTCATCCATCTTATGGATTGTGGATTATAGAGCAAAAATCATTTAGGTTAGATAATTTAATCGAAGTTGGAAATACTGACAAATGGCTTGTAAAAAGAGGTATCCGAGAAGTTGAAGAAAGAAATCCGTATAAGCAAGCAAATGATAATTCAAACTATATTAAAGGTATACTAGGAAAAAACACAAATCTCACTAACAATGAAGGTAATTATAAAGGTAAATTAAAATTTCCTATAAATCATTTTGTTGTGTTTGATGAAATGCCTGAAAAGGATTTAATCAAAGCAAATAATATTTATTCCGAAAAAATGACCTTAGCCAAAGATTTTATCTACAATAAACAAAAAGATGAGTCTGATTGGGAGAATAAATTTAAAAGTTTACGTATTCATTCCTTTCTATGTAAACTTTCAAATAATGACATTGAAGAAATTAAGAAAACACTAGGAATATCAAGAGCTATTGTAAATCCAAATTTAAAAGAGATTGGTGTAACGGACGTAAGACAAGAAAATCTTATAAAAGACAACTTTAATCAACATTTATTAATTGAAGGGCCTGCTGGTTCTGGTAAAACAATAATAATTGTACTAAGAGCAATTGAGATTAAAATTAAGAATCCAGAATGGAATGTCGGCATTTTCGTACTAACTAAGTTCATGGCAAATTATATCAGAACTTTATTAAGTGCATACAAGCAATCTCTTGGTGATATTGACATTAAAGTATACGACATTTTTGAATTTGCAAATTCAAATTGCATAGAAAAACCCGATTATGATAAATTTAAAAAACTGAATAACAAAGATTACTTTATTCCCGCATTACTATCAGCTATTCAGTCTGGAATTAAAGATGATTCAAAACTTGATGCAATCTTAGT
>JACFNJ010000313.1 GCA_019454865.1 Bacteroidia bacterium | reverse complement strand
CTACTGCTTATTGTGTGTAGGTAATAATCCACACATTGATTAACCAATTCATTTTTATCTGAAAAATACTGATACAATGTTTTTTTTGAAATCCCCAACTCCCTGGAAACATCATCCATTGTCATACTCTTAAATCCAAATCGCATAAACAGACTTGAAGCTTCTACCAATAATTTTTCTTTTACTTCATCCATTTTATTATTTGTTTAAAATGAACGTGCAAAAGTAAAAACTATTTGCGTATTGGAAACTATTTTTGTCATAATAGTTTCCCAAGTTTATCTAATCGCTGTAAATCAGTGTGATAATTTTACCTCAATTTATATTCTTACATATTATTTTAAAGAGTATTGAAAACTGATAAAACTTTTTGGCTATTTTTTTTGGAACTTTTACAACAAAACTTCTACTTGCAATACTTTTAAAAACGTATTAAATGATTAAATCCTATATAGTGGGCATTACTGGTGGCAGTGCTAGCGGAAAAACATCTTTGCTCAAAGAAATCAGAAAACGATTTAATTCGGATGAAGTATGCATACTTTCACAAGATAATTACTACAAACCGGTAACTGAACAACAAACAGATGAAAACGGGCATGTAAATTTTGATTTGCCCGACTGTATTAATCTCAATGAATTTAAATCGGATATTGAGAAATTAGCTTCCGGAAATACAATTAAACGACAAGAATATCGCTTTCAACATGAAGTACAATTAGGCGACTGGATTACCTACAACCCTGCACCTATTATAATTGTAGAAGGATTGTTTATTTTTTACAGAGAAGATATTTATTCACAATTTGATTTGAAAATATTTATTGATGCACAAGAAAACCTTCAATTAGAACGAAGAATTAAAAGAGATACTGTTGAACGTAATATACCGGAAGACTTTGTTCATTATCAATGGAAAAACCATGTAATGCCTGCATATAAAAAATACTTAGAACCTTATAAATCGCAAGCAGATATAATTATTAACAACAATTCGCATTTCAACAATAGCTTAATGGTTATTGAGAATCATTTTAAATGGCATATCCAATCATTACAACAACACAATTAACTGCTAATCAAGTCGCAGCACCTTTATTTTAGAAAGGTTGTAAAAATATCATTCAGCCGTTATATTTGCCCGCTTGAAAGAATAACCTGCATAACATTAATAAAATATAAATTAAACACTTACATAAACGATGAAAAGTAAAGGCGCAATTAAATTTTTCGCTATCGCACTTGCAATAGTCTGTGCTTACCAGCTGTCATTTACCTGGTTTACATACCGAGCTGAAAACGCAGCTAAAGAATTTGCTAATGGAGATGAAAACTTAGAAAGAGCATATTTAGACTCTATCGCTAGAGAACCATTAATAAATTTAGGCTTTAAAAAATTCACTTATTTAGAATGTAAAGAACGTGAGTTAAATCTTGGCTTAGACTTACAAGGCGGGATGAATGTAACATTAGAGGTATCGTTAGGAGATTT
>JACFNJ010000312.1 GCA_019454865.1 Bacteroidia bacterium | reverse complement strand
ATCCAATAATATTACCGAGTCAATTGTAACATCATACAAGCTACCATTAAAAACAATGGAAGAGTCCGTTGGTGCATGAAAGCTCAAAACTTGATTGTATGGAGCGTCAGTATATGCCGGGGGTAAATTTTCAGGCGAAAATCCCATGTGATTTAAATTAGGGTCAGGTGTACACTGAGCCATTAGTTTTACCGCAAACGTGATAGTAAAAAATAGTAGTAAATATTTTTTCATGGATGAATTAGTTTTTTATCAAAGATAGAAATATCAGTGAATTTTTTTGTTTCTTAAAACAAAAATTGAGCTGATTGGCCCGATAACAAAAAACAGTAGCATATGTGCGGCATGAACAATTGTTGCATAAGCAATTCCATCTGCCTGTGAAACGCCAAATAATAACAAGCCTTGCATTACTGCAAAGTGATATGTTCCTGCTCCTGCTCCCGGTGCGGGTATAATCATTGCTATTGAACCCATTGCAAATACAGTTAAGCTTTGTGCAAATGTGAGTGAAGCAGTAGCATCAAGAGATAAGAAGCAAACATACATCATAACAATGTAACAAAGCCAAATACCAATTGAATAGACAATAAATAGGGTGGGTTTTTTTAATTGTTTGATGCTTAAAAGTCCGTCTAAAAATCATATTATTTTTTCTTTTATTACACCATAAAGAGGTAATTTAGAAATGTTTTTTCGTAAAAGAAAAAGTAATACAAATACTAACGCAGCGGCTATAATAAGGTAAATTTTAATACTGTTATTTCCAGTATTTGTTTGTGATTTCCCTAAATTGGTTTCGATATAAGTATAGATTAAATCAAATTGAAGTATAAAAACCAAGCCTACCACAACCACAAGCAATATCATATCAACTATCCTCTCGGTAATTACTGTACCCAAGCTTTTTTCAACCGGAAAACCATCCGTTTTGTATAAAGCAGCACAGCGTGATACCTCTCCTCCGCGTGGGATGAAATAATTAATAAAGTATCCAATAATAACTGCATGAAAGCTGTTTGTAGTACTAATTTTATAGCCTATTGCTTCATACAGCAAAACAGCTCTTTTTGCACGTAACCAATGGCTAAATATTGATATTACTAATCCAACAGAAATCCACCAATAATTGGTTATCAAAAATTTTTGCCATAAATCCTCCCAATTGGTTTCTTTAAAAACAAAATATAGAAATGCCGCACCAATAGCAAAAACAAGAATTATCTGAACTGTTTTTTTTATAGAATTGCTCAACGTATTAAGCGATTGTTGTTATCCGGATATATTGCAATAGGCGTATGTTTTTTTGCCTCTTCAAAGTCCATTGTGGCATACGAAATAATAATTAAATGATCGCCTACAAATGCTTTGCGTGCCGCAGGTCCATTTAAGCATATAACCCCACTATTACGTTCGCCTTTAATTATGTAGGTTTCTATACGTTCGCCATTATTTACATTCACCACCTGTACTTTTTCATTCTCTATCATGTTAGCAGC
>JACFNJ010000311.1 GCA_019454865.1 Bacteroidia bacterium | reverse complement strand
AAATACAACACGTATGAACAACTTAAAAAACAGCGTGCGCCTAATTGGCCACATCGGACAAACTCCTGAAGTAAAAGAATTCAGCAATGGAAAAAAATTGGCAAAATTTTCGTTAGCCATTAACGAATCGTACAAAAACAATGAAGGAGAACGCATTACAGACACACAATGGCACAACATTACTGTATGGGGCAAACAAGCAGATATAGTAAGTAAACTTCTGAAAAAAGGAAGTGAAATAGCCATTGAAGGAAAACTATCAAACAATAACTACGTAGATAAAGATGGCATTAAACGATACACCACTGAAATTGTGCTTAATGAATTTGTACTAATTGGTGCAAAGAAAGAAGCCTAAAATACAAATTAATACCCTCATGATTGATTACTTGTTTTCAATTGTGGGGGTATTTTGTTTTAAATGCATATAAAACGTACGGTTAATTAAATCAAAATATAAACAATATGTATAGTGCAAAACAAATAATACATAAAGGACAAAGTAGAATAGCTGTTTTGTTTGATAAAAATCCGGAATGGATTAGTCGCTTTAAAAAATTAGAAGGTGCTAAATGGAGTGCATCACGCAATTTATGGCATTTGCCGGATACGGAAGAATACCGTAAAAAATTTAAATTGCCGATACAACCTAAATTAACTACCGATGTACATCAGCAAATTAACAAATTTATACAATGGCTAAAGAGCAAACGATATAGTACCAGCACCATTAAAACTTATACCGAGTCGATGCATACTTTTCTGCTTTTTTTCTATACTAAGTCTATTCAGGAAATAGACAATGAAGACATTATTTTTTTTAACAACGAATACATTCTTAAAAGAAACCTTTCGGCATCATACCAAAACCAAATGGTAAATGCCATAAAACTATTTTTTAAAACGATACAAAACCGGAAATTGAACATTGAGCTAATTCACCGCCCAAAGAGACCGAAAATATTGCCCAATGTATTGAGTAAAGAAGAAGTAAAAGCTATACTGGATGCACATGGTAACTTAAAACACAGGGTAATGTTAAGCCTTATATATGCCTGTGGGCTGCGTAGAAGTGAACTTCTTAACCTAAAGCCAACCAATGTGGATAGTAAACGAGGTTTATTACTAATTAAACAAGCCAAAGGTAAGAAAGACCGCATTGTACCTATATCGAAAACGATTATTGAAATGCTTAGAAATTATTACAAAACCTACAAACCTCAAACATGGTTATTTGAAGGGCAATACAAAGGCGAACAATACAATGAAAATAGTCTTGAGAATGTACTTAAACAAGCCTTGCAGAAAGCAAATATTACAAAGCCTGTAAGCTTGCACTGGCTGCGACACAGCTATGCTACACACCTTTTGGAATGTGGAACCGATTTACGATATATTCAGGAATTATTAGGGCACAAAAGCAGCCGAACTACAGAAATATACACGCATGTAAGTACAAAAAGCTTACAAAATATTAAAAGTCCGTTTGATGATTTGTAAAAGAAAAAAA
>JACFNJ010000050.1 GCA_019454865.1 Bacteroidia bacterium | reverse complement strand
ACATTAATATTGAAACTATAATCCTAAAAGCATTTTTTGCGGATCGTTTCCTTCTCCTGGCTTGTACCTCATCAAATTAGTGCGGTTTTTTGATATTGATTTTCAACAAGTTAATTACAAAAAAGGTTATTTTTACCGCACTAAGGGGTTTTTAATATGAAAATTAGAGTGGTAAAAACAGCATCAAAAGCTATAGCAATTCAAGTAGTCCAGTACCGTGATAACAAAAGGAGGATTTTGCAACACATTGGTTCTGCACATACGGAACAAGAGTTTGAAGAGTTAAAAACTATGGCACAGGAATGGATAAAAGAATTTAGCAAGCAACCATCTTTATTTTCGGAGGGCAAGCCAAATGAATTGTTACATTTAAGTCATTGTCAATTCATTGGAGTTAAATATCGTTTTTATTACGAACACTTGTTAAAAATATTGAGTGTCCTTGGTCTAGATAAAACCCCTCAAATTCTCAAAGATTTGGTGGCAATAAGAATCTTTGAGCCTGCATCTAAACTTCGATCAATGGAACTGTTGGAGCAATATTTTGATGTTGTTCACCTTCGTAAGAATTATTACAAGATAGCATCGGATTACATTAGAATAAAGGACGAGGTAGAAAAGGCTGTTGTTGAATTTGCACAACAAGCCTATAATTTTAATTATGACCTACTTTTCTATGATGTTACAACGTTGTATTTTGAAACCTTTGAAGAAGATGAGCTTCGCAAAAATGGGTTTTCAAAAGACAACAAATCGCAACAACCTCAAATACTGATTGGACTAGTGGTTAGTAAGGACGGTTTTCCTATAGCTTATGAAATATTCCCTGGCAATACATTTGAAGGGCATACCATAATCCCTGTTGTAAAGCGATTTGTAGAGCAAAACAAGGTAAAAGAATTTACTGTGGTTACCGATGCAGCTATGATAAGTTCTAAGAATGTTCTTGAGTTAATTGAAAATGGAATCAATTATACTGTAGGCGCAAGACTTGGAAATATCTCTGAAAATCTTTTGGAAGAAATTAATAATAAATTAGAACGAGAGGAAGGAAAGTGTATCAAAATCAAAACAGATAATGGCTATTTAATTTGTAGTTATTCATCAGTTAGATATCGTAAAGATTTATACGAGATGAATAAGCAGGTTGAAAAAGCAAAACAAGTAGTAAAGCATCCATCAAAGAGTAAAAAATTAAAATTTACCCAAGTAGATGGTCAAAAAATTGGTTTGAATGAAGCGTTGATTGAGAAGACAAAGAAGTTGCTTGGTGTTAAAGGATATTACACAAATTTGGAAGAAGACAAAATAAGCAATCAGATGATTTTGGCTCGTTACCACGAGTTATACAAAATAGAACAAGCATTTAGAATCTCAAAAAGCGATTTACAAACAAGACCCATATTCCATTACAAAGAAGACCCAATAAAACTTCACATATTAATTTGTTTTGTGGCTTTAGTTGTATCCAAACACATTGAACTCAAGACCAATGTCTCCATCAGAAAATTTATTGATGAAGCTAAGAAGGTAACAGATGGCATTATTCTAAATCAAATAACACAAAAACCAGTGGTTATAAAAGCTCGAACTTCAGAGAAAATGAATGAGTTAATTGCTAAAATTTTTTCACCGCACTAAAAGGTACAAGTCAGGAAAGAATATACAAGCATTACCGGAGTGGAGATACAAACCTAACCGAAAACCAATGGTTGCATGTGATGAAATTCTGGTAGAATAATATCTACTAACTTAAACATTAATATTGAAACTATAATCCTAAAAGCATTTTTTGCGGATCGTTTCCTTCTGTCAATAACAATGTAGGATTTTCTAAGCATTGTTTAACTTTAACTAAAAATCCAACCGATTCTCTACCATCAATAATCCGGTGATCGTAGCTTAAAGCCAAATACATCATCGGGCGAATAACAATTTGTCCGTCCTTTACAACAGGGCGCTCAACAATATTGTGCATTCCTAATATTGCAGACTGAGGAGCATTAATTATTGGAGTACTCATCATGCTACCAAATACTCCACCATTAGTAATGGTAAAAGTACCACCACTCATCTCTTCCAGGCTTAATTTATTTTCGCGAGCCTTTGTAGCAAGGGTTAATACTTCTTTTTCAATTTCTGCTAAAGTAAGGCTTTCTGCATTACGTATAACCGGCACCACTAACCCTTTTGGTGCACTAACTGCAATTGAAATATCGCAATAATCATGATAAATAATTTCTTCGCCATTGATGTAAGCATTTACTGCAGGATATTGTTTGAGAGCAATTGTTACGGCTTTGGTAAAAAAGCTCATAAATCCAAGATTGACACCAAAAGCTTCTTTAAACTGATTTTTGAATTGAGCACGTAAATCCATAATTGGTTTCATGTCCAATTCATTAAAAGTGGTAAGCATTGCTGTTTCATTTTTCACAGCAACCAATCTTCTGGACACAGTTTTACGCAACGAACTCATTTTTTCGGTTCTTTCGTTACGTGATTTAGTTTCGTTGTATGTAGTTTTTAGCTCAGCTGCAATTGCATCTGCTTTTGTTATTCTACCTGCTACTCCTGTGCCTTTTACATCTTTAGGATCAATTCCTTTTTCAGCTAAAATTTTACTTGCAGCCGGGCTTGGTGTTCCGGTAGCATAAGTATTGGTACTTGCAGGTTTAGATTCAACTACAGTCTTTGGTGCTTCTGTTTTCGCTACTTCATTTTTGGGGGCTTCTGTTTTAGCACTTGCAGGTTTGGCAGCAGAAGTATCAATAGTTGCAATTATATCTCCAACTTTTATTGTATCTCCTTCGGCAGCCTTAGGACTTAAAATACCAGCTTGTTCAGCATTTAATTCAAATGTTGCTTTATCACTCTCTAATTCGCAAAGTAACTCATCCATTTCTACATAATCTCCTTCTTTTTTATTCCAACGGGCAACTGTTACTTCGCTAATTGATTCTCCTACTGTGGGTACTTTAATTTCTAATGCCATAAAGAAAAAATATTATTTTTATTGAGTTGCAAAGGTATAAATGTATTTGAAAAATGCTTGAATAGTTTAAATAAGAAATCAAAAATTAAAAACAATATGAAAACCTACAAATTACAAGCGTTTATCATACCATTCGCGTCTTCGGGTAAGTTTTAAATCTTGTAAAACACTTGAACGCACATTTAACTGAAAAAAGAAACTTTGTCTAAATCCAATTGGAATCCAGGTAAGTTTAAATGTCCAGCAATGCAAGTCTCGCACTATATCAATAGATGTGTAAGTTAATTGCTTGTTGTCAATATCGTAACCACTTGAGCCTGCTATTTTCCAGTTTTTAGTTAAATTTAAATCACCACTAAAACTTAATGTTTGTATAAATTTACTTGCTAAAGGATTATTCAAATTATTGTAATGGTTAAACTGAACATAGTAATTAAAACTTAAATTCCACGGAATATTAAAATCATAATAATCTTCCGGTCGGTCGGTTACATATTTCCACTCATTCGGGTATTTAGTTTCTGATTTTGAATGTTGTTTTTTAAACATATCCGGATTAAGGCTTGCTGAAACACCGATATTACCATAGGTTAAAAGCCCTAATTGATTTTGTTGCAAATACAACTGATTGATACGTGTTACATACTTATATCCATTTTTATTGGTAACTATATTTTGATACGGATCAATGGCAAAACTACCATTTGCTGTAATACTCTTAAACAGCTTGGTGCGTGCGCTTACTGCTAACGGAGAAAGATTTAATGAATCAGCAAAAATGTTATAATTTGTGGCTACATAAAACGATTCAAACAATTGGATTTTTGTTTCTTTTCGTGCAGTATCTTTACCTCGCATTACCTTAATTTCTAAATTATTATCCAATTTAAAGCCGATGTTTCCTTGTTTCCCTTTACTGGGGCCACCAAAAATACCTCGCTCAAAAATGCTATATTGGTATTGAACTCCTGAATTATCAGTATAGGATTTATAATATCCCCAATTGTTTGTACTATAATCAGGAATATAAGTAAAATCAACCGTAGGTGTAACCACATGCCGAATAGCTTTAAATGTATTACCTGAAAACTTTTTTAAACCGAAGTATCGGGTTGTTAAACCCACACGTGGCTGAAATGTAGCTGCACGTACAAAGCCATCTTTTTGTGTAGTTATTAATTGATTGTTTGTAAACTGTTTTTCAATACTATTTAAATACCAATATTCACTAATTTGAACACCAGCAGACAAAGTATAATATTTTAATATTTTGAATGATGTTTGAATAGGAATATTGTGCTGAATACCATACTGTGCAGCGGTATCATAAAACTTTTTCAGCTCACTGTTGTTTCTGTTTTGAAACAAAATTGTATCATACGAATTAATTACGTTTCTAAAATTAGTTGAATAATTTAACGTAATATTTTCATACCATTTGGATGCAACCGGACTGTTTTTTGACTTAAAAGGACTGAAACTGCTTACATTAAAAACTACACTTGGAAGTGTCATACTTATTTGCCCGGTTTGTAAGTTTTGCGACATGCCTGCATTGGTAATTAAATTATATTTTCCTGCTCCAAAACTTTTTGAATAGTTAACCGAACTAAGTATTTGGCTTGTTACTACATTTTGCGGCACATACGAATTGTTTGCTAAAGCATTTTGTGATGCATAATTTACATCAGCACTAAAACGACTATTAGGAGTTGCCTTAGGATCAACGTTGTGAGTCCAATGCAAGCGAAAATCTTTGGAAAGATTATAAGTTGGGTCTTCAATGCTGCCAAATTTATTGTAATTATAATTAAAGCTAAGTTGCCCACCATATCGGTATCTATTGTTATACCGAAGTAAATTATTTAAAGCCCAACTACCTTGAGTAAAAATATCTCCTGTAATCAAATAATCAGCCTTTTCGCCTAAGCCAAAATAATACCCACCACCTCGCAGAAAAAATCCTCGATTAATAGAACTACCATAAGTAGGAATTACTATACCCGAAGATTGCCCACGTTTTATTGAAAAAATTCCGAAAGGAATTACCAAAGGGGTTGGTATGTTTTCTATACGTAAATTAGCAGTACCCGTTACAATTTTTTTATCCGGAATTACTTTTAATCGCTTTGCATTAATGAAAAAATGCGGTGTATCAAGCTCACAAGTAGTATAATACGAGTTACGAATACCAAACTCATTTTGAGCATTTCTTATTACATCTTGTCCTTTTATGTACCCCTCTCCTTCTTTAGTTTTAAGTTCGCTCAGGTATCCACGTTTCGATTTATAATTATAAACCAAACGATTTATTTTATACTCTGTATCTCCTTGTTTAAAAACAGGAGTTCCATATATTACACCTACACTGTCCGGTAATCCGGTGGCATGCACCAACGTTTTTTTCAGGTCAATCTTAATGTATTCCGATTCTATCTGAATGTCCTCATACGTAACATGAGCCTTACCAAACAAATGAACTTCTTGATTGGCTACATCATAAAAGATGCTGTCGTTTGCAGTATAAGTAACCGTACTTTTAATTGCTGAAGGTGAAATTCGTAACTCCGAATCCAATGTATCCGGTTCATTAATTTCAGAAATAGTATCCCCACCAGCTGGTATGGTTTTTGAAAAAAGTGTATCAATGGTAGAAAATCTGGCTATTGTATCTTGCTTATTTAATACTTGTTGTTCCGTTTGTGCATACACAATTGAACACATTAACACAAGCACGGTAAAAGAAAACGCCTGTTTACCAATACAATTACTAAAATACACCTTATTTTTGAAGTATGTCAACGAGCGCAAAACTATATAAAACCAAGTATTTATTAAAATTACCTTACACAATATCTTTCCTTTTGGTTATATTATTGCTTTGTTCATACACTCCGTTGGGTACAAACTATCGGTTGAAAAACAAAATAACGACCGTTACTATTGATGCCGGACACGGAGGCAAAGATGTAGGTGCAAATTATGGAGGAGCAAAAGAAAAAGATATTACATTGGCAGTAGCATTAAAATTAGGAAAAGAATTAGAAACTCTATTGCCGGATGTAAAAATAGTATATACAAGAACAACGGATGAATTTATCGAATTGCACGAGCGCGCAAATATTGCAAATAAAAATAATGCAGATTTGTTTGTTAGTATTCATTGCAATGCAAATAAAAAAACGGATGTTTTTGGCACCGAAACTTTTAGCATGGGAGTACACAAATCAGAAGGTAATTTGGATGTAGCCCGAAGAGAAAATAATGTAATATTATTAGAAAAAAACTACGAAGAACAATACGAGGGGTTTGACCCAAACTCACCGGAAGCACATATATATTTTAGTTTTCTACAAAATGCATATTTGGATCAAAGTTTACGTTTAGCAGCAAAAATTGAAAAAAATTTCACCGATATAAATAGAACAAGTAGAGGCGTAAAACAAGCGGGATTCTTAGTTTTATGGCGATGCAAAATGCCTAGTATATTAATAGAAACGGGCTTTATAAGCAATGCTAAAGAACGTGCATTTTTAACCAGCGAATCAGGACAAGACAAGCTTTCAAAATCAATTGCTAATGCAATTAAGGATTATAAATTAGCTGTTGAAAAAGATAATTAATTCTTTTGCAGGTAATGCTTACTTTTGCCTCAAATTTATCACATGATTAAAATTTCAAAGAACTTAAAAGTAGGTGTATTTGCCTTTGCAGGTATAGTTGTATTATTCATCGGTTTCAATTTCATGAAAGGGTTTGATTTCCTAAAATCATATACAAAATACTATATAGTATATAAAAATTCAGCAGGAGTTGTAAAATCAACTGAAGTATTAATAAATGGATTTAAAATAGGGCAAGTAGAAGATGTTGGATTTTTAAACCCGGGCGACCCAAGTAAAATACTAGTTACAATAGTGGTAGATGGACAAGTAAAAATGCCAAAAGGAACTGTTGCTGAAATAGCAAGCAGTAATATATTAGGCAATAAAGTTATTAATATTCACTTAGGTAATGAAACCGAATATATTGCTTCGAAAGATACCTTAATAGGAAAAATAGAACAAGATTTTTCAGAGATCGTTGCTCCCATCAAAGAAAAGAGTGAGCAAATATTAACTACCTTAGATAAGGTGTTTGCAAGCATGAATAGTGCATTTGACTCTACAGGTACAGCTAAACTTTCAAAAGGGATAGATAATTTATCCGGTACACTTGCCAATATTAATAATATAACTTCTCACTTATCTGCTATATCAACAGAGCAAGAAAAACGGGTTTCGGCAATGTTTGAACATACGGAAAGCATCCTTAGAAACCTTCGTAACAACAACGAGCTAATTGCTATAAGTATAAAAAATGTGAAACAAATTACCGACAGTATTGCTGCATCTAATTTAAAATCTACAATAAACCATGTAAATACTTCTTTGGCTGAAATAACTGATTTGATTGATAAAATAAATAAAGGAGAAGGTACATTGGGTCAATTAGCTAACAACA
This sequence comes from Bacteroidia bacterium, assembly GCA_019454865.1. Classification (GTDB taxonomy): domain Bacteria; phylum Bacteroidota; class Bacteroidia; order UKL13-3; family UKL13-3; genus UBA6183. The sequence goes on along the minus strand of JACFNJ010000050.1, from coordinate 5,962 downwards.
CCGAATTATATACAAACCTTAGTAGTAGCAGCAAAGAGCTAACATCGTTACTTGCTGATATGCAAAAATATCCAGGCAGATATTTTACAGTAAGTGTATTTGGCAACAGCAAACGAGCGGATAAAGCTGATAAAAAAAGGGAGGAAGACAAAAAGAAATAAGTTTTATTGCAAATAATAATTCCCGATAAATCCGCCAAGCTCCATCATCCAGGCTATGCCAACATGGATTAAAATTCCACCATTAATGCTTTTTGTACGATAAGAAATTAAGCCCAAAATTGTACCTCCAAAAAATGAACTAATGGTTTCGCCCATAGGCTTACCAAAATGAATAGACAAATAAAAACATGCCATTGGAATTATTGAATGAATACCCACAATTTTAACAAAAGCAAAAATTAAAAATCCGCGAAAAAAAAGTTCAATTCCGAAAAAATCGGATGCATAACACAACTCAAAAAGAATGTACCGCCACATTGGCAAATCAACTCCTGATATGCGTTTTGCCCTTGGATAAAAGGAAAGAAAGTCAGTTTGTGTAGATGCAAATACTATTAATGGAACCATACATAACAAAAGCAAAAAGTAAACTTTGAAAGGTGTATTACTAAAACTAAATCCATAAAAATTGGTTTTATCTTTCTCAAAAATTAACCAATAAAGAAAGACAGGTATAAGTAAAAACAACATCCTAAACGGATACTTCCAAGTACGTTGATTTACACTAATCAACTCATCGCCTGACCAAATTTTTATCCATTGATAATAGCCATCAAATGACTCACGAAACGCAAAGATTACTATAGCCAAAATCAGTAAAAGTACAAATTTCGGATTTTTCCAAAATGAAAAATCTTTCGTAAATAAACTATAAAGTAGATAGCCTCCTACTAAATGAAAAGCATACACACTACTTATTACAAAAAAATATGAACCACCTGAAATAGTGCGCATGTATTCCTTTAAACCAAACACATAATTTACACTTACAGTAATGGCAAGAAATACAAAAACTGTAACCCAAAACAAAAAAGGATATTGTTTTATAAATGCAATTAACTCATCAAATATTTTTCGCATAAACCTTACAACATTTAGCAAAGTTTTGAATTAATACAACTACAATTTTTAAAATTTTACTTGAGTGCATTATATTGTGAACAATTTAACATGAGTAAATTAGATTGGATTGTTCTTGCTATTACGCTATTAGCAGTTATTGCTTTTGGAGTTTACAAAAGTTCGCATGAAAAAAGCCTGAATAGTTATTTTAAAAGTAATAACTCAATGAGTTGGTTTTTGATACTTTTATCCATAATGGGAACGCAAGCAAGTGCTATTACATTTTTATCGGCACCCGGGCAAGCCTATACCGATGGAATGCGTTTTGTACAGTACTATTTTGGATTGCCTTTAGCAATGATAGTTTTATGTATAACCTTTGTGCCGATTTACCACAAGCTTAAGGTTTTTACTGCTTACGAGTTTTTAGAACACCGATTTGATTTACGTACACGGGCACTTACATCTGCCTTATTTTTAATTTCTCGAGGGCTCTCAACCGGAATAAGCATTTATGCTCCTTCAATAATACTTTCATCATTATTAGGCTGGAACATTTACCTAACCAATCTAATAATGGGCGGAATGTTAATAATTTACACCATTACTGGTGGAGCTAAGGCTGTTGCATATACACAGATGCAACAATTGTTTATTGTATTTATCGGGATGTTTTTAGCAGGATACATGGTGGTTCATTTAATGCCTGAAGGAGTTGGATTTGGTGATGCAATACAAATTGCCGACTCCATGGGAAAAATGAATACCATAAAAACCGAAATTAATATTTCGGATAGCAACTGGTGGAAAGACAAATACAATATTTGGAGTGGTGTAATTGGTGGTTTTTTTCTTGCACTCTCCTATTTTGGAACAGACCAAAGCCAAGTAGGGCGATACCTAACTGCAAAAAACCTGAAGGAAAGCAGAACAGGTTTGCTTATGAATGGATTGGTAAAAGTTCCGATGCAGTATTTAATTCTGCTTATTGGATCTTTGGTGTTTTCTTTTTATCAATTTTACAATGCACCAATTTTTTTTAATCAAACTCAAATTGAAAAGATAAAAAATTCCAATTGTGTGGAGTGTATAACTGAATTGCAAACAATTCAAAATACCTATGATGAATTAAATAAACAAAGTAGCGAAACCACTATTTTATTAACTAATGCTTTTCAAAGTAAGGATGAATCATCTGTAAAAAAACATGAAACGATTTTAACAAAAATAAATTCGCAAAAAGATAGTGTAAGAAAAAATTTAATCTCCTTGATAAAATCAGTTGATAAAACTGCTGATACAAACGATACAAATTACATTTTTCTATACTTCGTTACTAACAATTTACCCAAAGGATTAATCGGATTATTAATAGCTGTAATATTTTTAGCAGCATGGGGAAGTATAGCTGCTGCTCTTAACTCCTTAGCATCTTCCACAGTAATTGATTTGTATAAGCGTATTTGGTATCCAAATAAAGCTGATGAACATTACTTTAATGCATCCAAATGGATAACGTTATTTTGGGGAATATTTTGTATTGCAACTGCAATGTTTGCTTCGCAACTTGGTAGTTTAATAGAGGCAGTTAATGTATTAGGCAGTTTGTTTTATGGAACCATGCTGGGAATATTTGTTGTAGCATTTTATCTTAAAAATATAAGTGGAAATGCTGTTTTTTATGCTGCAATTATTGCCGAAATTTTTGTAATATTAATCTATTGGTCGGATGTGGTTTCTTTTCTTTGGTTAAACGCCATTGGCTGCTTTTTGGTTATAATTTTTGCTCTTATAATTCAATACACAAGTGGATTTAAAAAAAACTCTAACACAATCAAGACAAGTGTTTATTAAAGCAATAACTTATATGCTTTGTACCATTAGTTATTTGAATAAAACTAAACAATTTAAAATTAATAAAATCAAATATCAACCAATTTCCATTTAACTATATTCGTAAAAAAACTATACATGAATAAAATAGAACATATAGGTATAGCAATAAAAGATGCAACCGTGTCGATACCTTTATTTAACAAACTATACAATACCGAACCGTACAAAATAGAAATGGTAGAAAGCGAAAATGTAAAGACAATTTTTTACCAAGTAGGACCAAACAAAATGGAACTTTTAGAAGCAACTTCACCGGACAGTGCCATTGCTAAATTTATTGATAAGAAAGGTGAAGGAATACATCACATTGCTTATGATGTGGATGATATTTATAAAGAAATGGAACGACTAAAAACTTTAGGATTTCAATTTATAAATGAACAACCAAAGAATGGTGCGGATAATAAACTTATCGCATTTATCCATCCAAAATCAACAAACGGAGTACTTATTGAACTTTGCCAAGAAAGAAAATCATAAGCTATTAAGCATACATTTTATTTCTTTGCTCTTTTATTATTGGGTCTGAAATATATTCATCAAAACTCATGCGTTTATCCAAAACACCTTTAGGTGTAATTTCTATAATTCTATTTGCAATAGTTTGGCTAAATTCATGGTCATGTGTTGTAAAAATTGAAATGTGATTCCAATCTTTAAGTGCATTATTAAAAGCCGTGATTGATTCCAAATCCAAGTGGTTAGTTGGCTCATCCAATAGTAAACAATTAGCATTTGTAAGCATCATTCTACTTACCATACATCTTACTTTTTCGCCACCACTCAATACATTTGATTTTTTAAAAACCTCTTCGCCACTAAAAAGCATTTTACCCAAAAATCCACGTATATATGTTTCGTCTTTTTCTTTACTAAACTGCCTAAGCCAATCAATTAAATTATCGTCAGAATTAAAATAATGACTATTTTCGTTTGGCAAGTATGATGTTGTAATTGTTTGCCCCCACATTACCTTTCCCTTATCTGCTTCTACTTCGTTTGTTAATATTTGATAGAAGGATGTAGTAGCCAAGGGATTTCTGCTTAATAGCGCAACTTTATCGCCTTTAACTAATGTAAAAGATATATCTGTAAACAATGGCGAACCATCCAAAGCGTTTTTACTTAAATGCTCCACATTCAATATCTGGTCTCCACATTCTCTATCGGCCTTAAAAATTATTGCAGGATACTTTCGGGTTGATGGTTTAATCTCGTCCACATTTAATTTTTCCAACAACTTTTTCCTGCTTGTTGCTTGACGGCTTTTTGAAGCATTGGCACTAAATCTTTCAATAAACTCTTGCAACTCCTTACGCTTATCCTCAATCTTTTTATTTTGATCACTTTTTTGTCTAAGTGCTAATTGGCTACTCTCGTACCAAAAACTATAGTTACCGGTATAAAGTTGAATCTTCCCAAAATCAATATCAGCAACGTGTGTACACACTGCATCCAAAAAATGTCTATCATGACTAACAACTATTACGGTATTTTGGAAATCAGCCAAAAAATTTTCTAACCAAGAAATTGTTTCTACATCCAAATCATTGGTAGGTTCATCCAACAAAAGTATATCCGGATTGCCAAAAAGAGCTTGAGCAAGTAACACACGTACCTTTTCTTTACCACTTAACTCGCCCATTAACATATAATGCAAATTTTCAGTAATACCCAAGCTGCTCAACAGTTCGGCAGCATCACTTTCGGCATTCCATCCCTCCATATCAGCAAACAAACCTTCAAGAACTCCGGCACGCTCGCCATCAGCATCCGAAAAATCCGGTTTTGCGTAAAGTGCATCTTTTTCCTGCATTATGTCCCATAGTTTTTTGTTGCCCATAATTACAGTTTGTAAAACCTGCACTTCATCAAACTCAAAATGGTTTTGTTTCAATACACTCATACGTTCACCAGGTGTTATGGAAACCGAACCGGTTGTTGGGTCAACATCTCCAGAAAGTATTTTTAAGAATGTAGATTTACCTGCACCATTAGCTCCAATTACACCATAGCAATTACCCGGTGAGAATTTAATGTTTACTTCGTCAAACAACACACGCTTCCCATAGCGCAAACTTAAATTGGATACTGATAACATGATTTCTTGTTTTTTATTGAATGAAGGCGCGAAAGTAGTAAAAAATTGTACAGAATGAGAATATTAAGCAGATTACTTGTTGCAATGATACTTTTAAGTTACTAGTCAATCCCTATCAACGAATAAGAAAATTAAGAATTTAAAGTTCATTTTCTGAATCATCATCAGAAAATCCCATGTAGTTCTCGCCAAGTATCAATAACATTTCTTTAATATCTTCTGCTTCTTGCATTTTTTCTTTTTTGGTATATGCTACTACCAAATTTCGTAAAACACGTTTCATAATTTGCAAATTACTGCATGCCTCAAAGTATTCACTTTTAGGTTCAATGCGCATCTGCATTAAAAAATGCTCTAAATTAGAGCGACTAAATACAGCACCATCTTTATACGCATTTATGTAAAACAATACTCGTCCTTTTTTATAATCCATTTGAATACTGGAGTTAAAAGCATCCATTAATGAATGTTCTTGCTTATCCTCTTTAAATGCACAAACAAAATGTTGTGGTAAGTTTACACCAAATACCGGCAGTTGCAATCGCTGCGCAATAAGAATATAAACTATTGATAACAAGATTGGATTGCCACACTTTTTGCTCAATACAACATTTATGTATGAATTATCCGGTGAATGAAAATTATCGGTATTGCCGGTAAACTTGTAAAAGGAAAATAGCGTGTTATTAATTATACGAATTTTTTCAAACGGACTCAAATCATAGTGCATCTCAAGCCAAATTTCTAATCGTATTTTATCAATTTCATTTGCTATTTGTTGCTTATCAATTTCAGGATATTTATACTTTGCAACAATACAAATGCCTGTAAGCAAATCCTGCTCTTGGCTTTCATACCACTGTTTTAGTTCATCCCGTACAAGTTTAAATTGTAAGTGTCG
>JACFNJ010000049.1 GCA_019454865.1 Bacteroidia bacterium | reverse complement strand
CGAAGAAATTTTGGCAAAGGTTAAAGTAAGTGATGATGAGTTGCCTTTTTAGGTGTCTCGTCATACGCTTGCAGCTAATGTACCGCAGCCTTACGCAGTGTGGGCTTTTAACCACTGCACTAACTTAAAAGTACAAAATTATGAGTAACGAAAAATTGTCCAACAAAGCACAGAATCACACATTGCGTAAGGGTGATGTTATGCCTCGTTTTAATCTTAATCACGAGGTTATTATTTACCCAAATGAAAAAGGTTTTGCTAAAATTAAAGCACTTATTGCTAACAGATATTTACTGTCAAATGAAGAAGCTGAAACTTGGGTAAATAAACGCAAAACCGAAGATGGTGGCTATAAAGAGCAACTTTGGGTAATAGTGTCCGACCTTCACGATATGTTTTACAACGGTCAAAATTATATGGCTACAGCGTGGATTGCTCTCTTAAATGAGGCATAGTGGTTTACGGCTTGTTGTCAGGCGGGGCATTAGAAGCACCAACCTGTCCGCAAGCACTAAATTTAATTAAATGAACAACACTAAAAATATAGCACGTCCGCCCCGCTTGCAACAAGCCGATGTTAGCGGCTGGCATATCGTATCTTATTTGAAAATTTTCGGCAAAACAAATAGTAAAGCGATACCTGCTAATATTCCACCAATTACCTTTACAGGTGTTGGAATATCTGATGTGTTGGGAATAAAAGAGGTATATAAAGTAGCATCACTTTTATTTATCCATTCACCATTGCCTATATTAAGAGTAGGGGTAATTGACCAAGATGTTTGTGTTTGTCCTTCGGAAATAACATCTATAACTGTGCCTTGCGGTAGTGTGCGAACTGCTAAAGATTGGTTCCAGTCGCCCGTTGCTTGTGGATTGCTTTTCAAAACCGTTGTTGATTTTGTTGTAATGTATTTTGTCATAACTAAAAAATTTATTCACAAAGGTATAAAAAATTAAACGGAATAGTGTCAATGCTTGCCGCTAACTACCGGATAACCCCCACAAACTTTCGCAAATACAACGGTTATTAGCTGTATTTGCCTGAATTGAATAATTTTTTTCAGAAAACAACTGGCTCTATAATTTTATAACCTTTGTTTTCTTTTTCGAGTAGCTTAATTTCGGTTGTTAGATATTCAATTATTTTTTTTGCTGTTGGTTCTGTTTTTTTGTATGTTTTTGCAATCATATTTATTAGTTGTTTTTCTTGCAAAAACTCATTACTACTAAAACATTTTTTTAACAATTGTTCGTGTTCTTCGTCTGAATAGTTCCGGTAATTTTTATAAAATGTTGTATTGGTATCCGCCCAGCTTAACGAGTAATTATTTATATTGTAATTCCAGTAAAACTCAAACGCCTCAAAATGGTCATCGCTTCGCATATTTTGCGCTTTTACTTCACTGTTGCCGTTTTCTAATCTTGTTATTTCTAAAACAGATTGAGAAAACCTATCAAAAAAACTTCCAAAATGCCCAATGGTGAAATTCGTGCTTTTAGATAGATGAATAACAAACACTAATGCGCAATTATTTTTTTCTAAAACAGTTTTTACACGTTGAATGATTGCTTTTACTTCAACAACATCATTCATGTTATTAATTAAGTCTAAAGCTCCGTCCACCAGTATCAGCCTGTTTTTATTGTCAGAAGCCAATTTTTCGATTAGTAATAGTGTGCGTTCCGGGTCTAATTGCCGTGTTGTATAACATAGAAATTTTTTTTCATCTAAAAAATCTAATTCAGCAAGCATTGCAACCCTTAGTAGGCTCTTTTTTAAGTCTTGTTTGTTTTGTTCTGTGTCAATTAGTATTACCCTTTCATTTTTTTGCAATTCTGCATCAATACCAAGTATATTTTTGTTTGACAATATTGAAGCAATAATACTATGTACAACTACTGATTTTCTGCTTTTGGGTTTTCCCGCAATAACTGCTGTATTGCCTACTGTGAGTATTTTTTTTCCTTGTATTGATATTAATATTTGCTCCTCTGGTAAGATTTCATTTGGATTAAAAAGAAAATCGCTTATATTTGTGTCTTCAAAGTCTTCATGTATAGATTTAAAGTTGGTTTTATCGGTTAGGTCCGGCTTATTGCCGGACTTATTCTTTTTTGCGCCTAATAGCATTGTTCATTAATTGTTTTTTGTTTTCTCGTAATGGCTTTTACAATATAGTAGCAACACTTGTTGTATGTATTCATATTGGTTCAATACATCAACTATATTATTTAATTGCTTCTGCGCAATATACTTGTCTTTACCTTGCTCCATTCTATCTATTTCGTGTTTCAGTTTTAATAAAACATTATCATATAGATCTTTTAGGTTTAATTCTAATTCGTCTATCTTAACTGATAGCTCAGGGCTAATATATGGTTTTAGCTGTATCATTTTGTGAAAAAATTAAGTTCGTGAATATAATAAGCTACATCCATACAATTGAAGCATTGACAATTGTTAAGTATGTGTGTGATTGTAATTTTTTTTGCGTTCTCTATTCGTTCAGGGAATGAGCGGAAATGCCGTTTTCGCGAATAATAATAAGACCTTCTAAAAAACAAAACGGCTTCATTGTTTTGAATGTGTTTTTGCATATTTGTCAAGGATTAATGAAACAATGTAGTTTAAGCTCCGTTCTTTTTTTGTTGCGATTTTTCGCAAATCCTCAATGGTCTGTTCGTTCAGTATGAACGTGTATTTTTTTTGATTTTTCATTTCAAATATTCGTCAATTGTTGTTACATTATGTATTTTTATAAGCCTCAAAAGTTCAAAAAAATCTCGCTTAAACTGGTGTGATATATTGTTGTATAATATCCCGGATATATCAATTATTATAACCCTACTCGGATATATAGGATACCACATTAATATTTTGTAATTGTAAAGCCTCCAAATATTAACAGGCACATTGTACGTGCTTATGTTTTTTTTTGGTGTAATTGTTATCATGTTGCCATTATAAGAATAACATAGTTCATCCCATGTCGTAACATCGAGCGCACTAAACAGGCGATCTTGTGTTGGTAATAGATTACGTATTGTGTTCATGTTGGTTTTATTGTGTTTTTAAAAATTGGTTGTTCAAATGTATGGTAATGTGCAAGTATTTTGCAAGCAATGTTTTTATAAATCTTGTAAAATATTGTAAACCAATAAAAAAAAAATAGAAAACTATCCAAATATTGGCAGATGTTTGGGAAGAGGAATTAGCCACCCAAAATGAGGAGGAGATGAAAGAAGAAGTAAAAATAAACTAAGTTTGTACTATGCAAAAAGATGAATATATAATTGAGCGTTTAATAGTTGGTCGTTTAGCAAAGGCAGCATTTTTGGGTACATACAAAGCCAATCAAAAAGCGCAAGCAGCCAAAATACCAATGGTAATAGAAAAAGACGGAAAACTATATCAAATCAATGCCGATGGCTTCGAACACTATTTGCGTGATATAGAAAAACCCAACATTAAGCTAAAAAAATTAAACTAAAATAGTACGGCAGTCAAAAGAATAATAAAGAAAGGTTGTAATATTTTATCTGGATTTCAATAAAAAAAAACCTAAAGTTAAACCTATTATCAGCATTGGTGCTATGTTTATAATTTTTGTCTCTGTTAATCGTGCTTTTGTGCTTTCGTTCATTGCTGCTATTGCTGTATCAGTCATATTGCCTATGTCCGGCAATAGTGATGCAACGTAGTTTTCTCCATTTTCCAATTTTATTTTTGCAAGCATTATTTTTTTTAACACCTCTTGTGATAACGAAATAATTGTATTGGGTTTAATGCCTACGTTTTTAGAAACATATTTAATGTATGCTGTTGTATCGTTCTCATTCGGTGGAGCGTATTGCGTAACAAGTTTTTCAATAGTGTTTAATTTTTTCAAAACAATATCGTTGGTAATATCGGTAGCCATTGCCCGTAATCCGTAATGAATGTTTTGAAATTGTTCAAATGCGTTATCAGTACTTTGCACCAACGGTATTTTTCCCTGCCAGTCAATTCCGGTACGTCTTAGGTTTCCAGGATTATTATTCCGTATGCCCCTTGGTACATTAGGATTGTTTAAGAATGATACAGCCATTATTTTAATAAATTTAAAACATTTACTAAATCGTTTAATTGTATTTTTCCGCTAATATAAGCAATTATTAGTATAATAGTAGAAATACTTGCTCCGGCTCTTTGCCAGTCAATATAACCGGATTGTTTATTTTCATCTGAATAAACCAGATTACTAACCGTGCCACCCGTAAAAGCATCCGCAGCACCAATTAACACTTTCCCTACAAGTGTATTTTTAAACTTTTTTTTAGGCTCTTTAAAAAGCTCTTTATTGTTTGTTGTTTCCATTTGTGAATATTTTTTTAATATTAAGTATAATGTAAGTGAAGCTGCCTATTATTGTTAATATCAGAGCAACCTTGTTAAGTATTGCATCTTGTAACAAGTGGCTGATGATATAATTTACCCATGATATTACTAATAATATTGCTGTTTCGTTGCCTGTTGTGTTCATTGTTACTCATAAGCTAAAACATCACCATCAGAAACAGTTAATTCCGTTATAGTATTGCTGCCTATTGGCAATATAACAGAACCGCTCTTGAGTGTTTTACCTGACAATCCAAACATTGTAACAAGATCATTATTGCCACTATCAACCAACACAGAAAAAGAACAGTCGCTATTAACAACCAGTTTTTTTATAGTTTTTCCCGTTACGACTCCACTATCTGAGGAGTATAATATACTGCCGTGTGTGCCACCATTGATTTGCACTAATATTGCATTTAAAAGACTTAAAGCCGTATCTAAATCGGCTAAAGATTTGCCGTTTGAAACAGCGGTGCTTAGTAAGGTGTTTGTGAGTTGCGCTTCCACTATTTGCAACGTTTGGTTTGCTGCTGTTGCATCACCACCACCACCGGTAAAAGTCGCATCCGTAGCAGCTTTATATTTTTGCGAAACAGTATCAAATATCATTAATGATAATCCATTTTCTGGATTATTATTTTTTTCAGAGTTTTGAACAATTGTGCGAGGATATGAAGATATAGCCATTACTGTTTCTGATTAAATGTTATTACTGTTACTTCAGGATTTATTCCACCAACTTCAAAGCGCAGATTATACAATGAAGCATCTTTATATCCCGAATACATAGTATCTAATACTCCGCTGGGGTATAATGGTAGATTATTAACCCATACAATACAGCTCCCTGTATTGACTATATGATAACCCAAAACTTTGGCATCGGTGTGAATTGCACCATTTGTATTGTATGTTTTGGTTACTGTATCAAACTTTACTAATTCAAAATTCATACTATTTATTGTTTATTCCAAGTGGTTTAGTTTCTATTATATTAATTATCTCATTAAGCTCATCTTTGCTTAATTTTGACTTTAGTGTTGTTAGTAGGTCCTTTTTAAACAGTTTGTAGTAAGCTGTAACAATGCTTGCTACTTGGCTTTTGTATCGTATTGACCTGAAAACGCCATAAATTTGCTCCTCGTCATCGTTGGTAATACCAAAGGCATTGTTTATTTGTTTGGCATAGTAATCAGCTCCGGCAACCGTTAATAGCGTTACCGTTTTTTTTGTACCTGCTGCTTTTATAAGACTATCTACTCCGCCCCAAATATTATAAACAACCTCTTGCTGTTTCAACTTTTCTTTTGCTTGTTTTTCTGCACTACTTTCTTTTAGCCCTAATTTTTCTAAAATTGGCTTTATAACAAAATAGCCTCCAATAAGCAATCCACCAATTAATAAAATATTATAATCTATTTTTTGTTGTGCCATTATTACATACTTCTTAGTTGTGTTATAAGCATTTTAAACAAACTCGGATTGTTTTTTGCTAAATTGAGCAATCGTTGTAAGTCTTGCTCAATTTCAGGATTTATTGTTTTAAATTCTTCAATAATTGCATTTACATCTGTTGCGCCCGATATTCCGGCAACCTGTGGTTTTGGTTTTGAAAAACCCGAAATAACAAGGTCTATTAGTTGTGGTAATTTATTCATGATTGCTTCATTCATTACTCCCGAAATGCTTTTTTCGTCTTCTGCTTCTTCATTATCGGTTTCAAGTTCTTCTATTTGTTGTAATAGCCTGCTGTTTTCAAACTCTAATCTTTGGTTTTCTAAAGCTAATTCAAGCTCTTTAGGTGTTATATAGTTTGTTGGTTTATCCGTTTTACTGGTGTTGTTGGCTGGTGCAGCTTGCAAAGCAAAGGTAAAAGATATTGTACCCTTTAATTTTTTTGCACCCTCTGGAAGCTCGTAAAGCTGTATGCTGTAAGTTTTAAAATTTGCAGGATTAGAGGTCAGCATACGGTCCGCCCACTCGTTGAAAGCAAGTATTAAATCTTCTTCGGTTTCGTCCTCAGATAAAACCTTTTTAAATTTTTCAAGTTTCTTGTCATAAACTCCAATTGCATCAAAGTTAAACTTTTCCAAATTGTTGTTTATAGCCTCTAATCCTATAAATTCTGTAAGCATTGCAATTATCTTATGTAATAAACATTGAACACAAATGATTTTCCGGCAAAGTTAGCAATGTTATTTGTTAAGGTAACATAACACTTTGTCCAGTCAATTTTTTGGGAATTTAGTGCAGGTATATCCCCGTAAAAAATACCTGTTGTGACGCGTTTAATTGCATTAAGTGGTACAACAAAATACTCGCCACCCTCGTAATACAAGGTTAGTGTTGCGCTTGCAACATCTGCTTCCGCTTGCACCGTATTGCCCGAAACCGTTTTGGTTAATTCGGTTGCAGAATACGCCTCAATACCCTCAATTTGTTTTGTGCGAATATTTGGTAAATCAGGAAAATAAATTACCTGTTTGGTGTTTCCCGTTGGTACTTGCACTTCTACAAGCTCTGCATTTTTTATTTTAAAATTGTTTGCCATTTTTTTGTGGTTTAGTTCGGGGCGCAATTTTGAGCCCCGAAGTTAAAACTAATTAAAAACTACTATTTGTTTAGGTTTGAAGCTCCTAAACTTAAAAAGCCTCTAAACTGTAAAATAATTACATAAGAACCCGATCCAGCAGCAGTAAGGCTTGATGGCAGGTTTAGTGTAACCGTGCTTTTGTTTGTTCCGCTAAATTGCAAGGTTGGGACCATTGGGTAAAAACCGTATGTTGCATTAAACTCCTCTTGCTGACCTACTTTTTGTTGTGTTATTCCAACAGTACGCATACGGCTAACTGAATAGTTTTGCAAATACTGAACATTGTTAATTGTTATGTCAATAGTTGCATGGTTGAACAGTGTTTTAAAAGTGTCTGAATCGGTTGCGCCAAACTCATCATTATTTGGGTATGAAAACAAATCATAGGTAGTATCATTATCTGATGTTTTTTTACCTATAAACAAACCCATTTCGGTTGCAGTAAAAGCATCCGCACGGTTCAGTAAAATTCCCTCTGGGAAGTTAAACGTGTCATCTCCCACTAATACAGGAAAAGTGTAAGATGTTTTGTTTGTTACAACCGGAACGATTAATTTTAAATCACTTGCTGTTGTGATAGGGTTGCGACCTGCATTTTGGTACGCTTTTTTGATTAATGCAAGGGACTGTCTTAGTCCTACTGAGCTAATTGTTGCCATTTTTGTTATTTATTTTTTAAGAATTAAAATTTTAAAAACTATTTTACATTTCTAAATCATCAATGTTTCCTATTTCGTCTAATCCGTTTACAGTACTGATTTCATCAATACCGTTTACAGTATTAATATCATCAGTGCCGGAAAGAATTAAAACTTCATCTGCTGCGCCTAAAGCCGGTAAGAAACTACCAACTAAACCAACGCCACCTACTGCAATCATACCCTGACCAACAGCAGCAACCAATGGATTTTTGATAAACTTTGGAGCAACCACGCCAGCCACAACAGCAGCAGCATTGGTTATTTTTGCATCCATATTAGGTAACATTTTTGGGATTTTTTTTGCTATTACAGCTCCGGCTGTAACGCCTAAAACATTCATTAACATTGAAGATGCACCAAACCCGATGCCGCTCCTACTTCTTCTGCGAACCTTGTTCGCTTTTTTTCTACGTTTTGCCATTTTATTTGAATTTTGCGATTGTGTTTAAGTATTTCTTTAATGCTTTAAATTGATTGTTTTTCACACTTAAAACTTCTTTCAAGTGTTTTTTATCAATTGCTGCTTTTGTTGTTTTTATTTGTTTTTTCAACTCAATTATTTGGTATTCTAACTTTGTCAGCTCTTCGCCAACAATAGAAAGGCTTATTGCTCCTATCTTTTTTACACCGGATATAGTTTTGAAACCTTTAAAAGTTCCGTTACTGTTACGTTTAACCAGTATTTTTTTTCTTTTTTTTGTGCGAGTGGTTTCGCCCTTTTCTAAAAACAGGGTGCTACCTACCTTTTTTGCTTTAGTTTTCTTATTGCGCTTGGCCCTTATTTTAGCCATGTATTCTTTTGCAGCTTTGCTGCCTTTTTTTAATCTCATATAATTACTTTTTTAATATAAAAAACAATAATAACGCTGCCCCAATGCCATAATATAATAAATTATCGCTTCCTTTTTCTATTGGGTTTGGTTTTGGTTTTGGTAAATCTATTACAGGTGTGTTGTCCGGCAGTTGTACCGAAAACTTTGGAGTAACTGGCGCAACCGTTGGAGGCGTAACAACAAAACCTGGTGTTTCATTTTTCACAATTGGATTAGGAATTACATAGCTTTGTGTTGGCTCTTGTACTTTTTGTTGATTTAGCGGTATAACTTGCGGAACTAATGTTTGTGGCACAATAGCCTTTGCTGTTAATTGAGTTGCAACGGGCTGTACAACAACGGGCTTTATTTGCTTTGCAATTGGCTGTGTTGTTACAGGCATTACCGTTGCAGCTTTAATTTGCTTTGCGATTGGCTGCGTTGTTACGGGCATTACCTTTGCAATGGCTTCTTTCAGTTTTTTTTCTGCTTCTTTTCGCTTCATTTCGTTTGCGAGGTTTTGAAGCGCAGATGTATTTACAAATCCAATTATGTCTTCCATATTATCTTTTTTTATTTAAAATAAACAATGCTGCTAATGCTGCACCGCCAATTAATAATGCTTTTTTATTGTTTTTATTTCTAACATCATTACTTAAAGATATTGATGTATTAATTGGAACGGCTTTACCGTCTAATAACATAGTTGTAATTTGCATGGCTTCATTATTCGTTGGTGTTTTAAACATTCCAGGTGTTAAAGTGGCTGTGTTAATATTTACTCCTTCCTCTTTTTTTAAAATAACATTAGCAATATCAATACCAGTTGTTTTTTTAAAATTGTTGTTTGCTTTTTCTATTAATGATTTTGTGCTTTCTACTTTGCTGGTTACACCTTCAACCATATCAGATATTTTTTGCGCTGCATCTAATACGATTACAACTTTAGCAATTATTGGAGCAGATGAGGTTAAAAGCGAGGAAATGGAAACAGGTTCTCCCATGTAGTGTAATTGTTCATTATCGTTTACTCCAAAAATTCTTTTGTTTTTTTTACCGGCATTAATTGCGTTTTGCAAATCGGTTCTATTACCGCCAAACCAATCTTTCCACCAAGATAACTTCTCCCAGCTCATTTTGTCTAATCCTGTTGCCCACCCACATACATTAAGCCTTACAAGTCCTAAAAACGCATTTCGTGGAACAGCTAAACCAAGGGTTAAAGCAGAATTTTTTACAACTTTTATACCTTCGGCAGCAGCGTTTTTTACATCAACGGCTTTTTCTTTAACCCAATTGCCAAACTGTTTCACTTTATCAAATAATCCGCCTATTTGATGGTGATTATTTTCATAATCAAACCCAGATAATTTATACAAACTCATATTTTTATTTATTTTTTTATCAATTTTGAAATTATATTTTTTTTCAATATCAAATCCGTTAATTACAGCATCAATCAACACTTCACTACTACCGTCTTTTGCTACAACATAAACGTGTGTTGGGTAATTATCATAATTAGAATACCCGGCAAACCTGTAAACGAAATTATACCCAAGCGCATCAAGTATTGAGGCTGTAAAATTAGAAAAATGTTTACAATCGTTTTTGCCGGTTCCGTTCATTGCATCATACAAAAAACGGCTTATTGTTTTTGTGCTTTGGTATTCGCCCGGTTCAACAGAATAAGGTATTTTGTATTTTAAGAAGCTCCAAATTTCTAAAGAAGTGTCGTATAAATTGCCACAATCAAAAAGGTGTGCAATCTTTTGCGCCTCAACTTTGTTGATATTATGTTGCTCCAATACCTGATTAATAATATCAGTTGTTGTTTGTGTAGCAACCGTTTTTTTATTTTCCAACTTAGCCTTTGGCAGTAACTTATATACCTCTTTTACTTCCATTATTTTAGTGTATATTCAATGTTTATAGGGAAATTAATATCACCACTGTTAATACTTCCAAGTATTGACACTTTATACCCTTGTGGCTTATTAAACAAACTTAATGCAAGTCTTACGCCCTCTACCGGATTAATTTTAATCGGTAGGTTTATTACTTGATTTGAATTTGCCTGTATTACGCTATGTTGTACATTGCTTATTGTTGCAAAAGCAACATTATTCAACATAATATCAGCAACAATACTATTAAAATCCACTGCCGTACTTGTAGGGTTAATAACATTAAGCGATACAGAAGCAGAGTTTAATGGATATAACTTAATTCCGGCTATTTTCACATTTAAAGATTTTGCCACAAACCCTTTTTTAGCAAATCTAAAAGCAGCCATTGCAGCAGCTCCGACTAACACCAGTGGAAATATTTTTTTAAACATAACACAAATTTTAAACGGTTTTTTCTTAAAAGCAAAAAAAAAATAAAATTTTCAGAAAAAATATTTGGAAATGTAAACATAACCCCTTTTTTTTGCATATATATATATGCAAAAAAAGGGGTTTGTATCAAATTCCTAATAAAAAACCAACGACAAATTAGTACAATGTTTAATAGAAAAACAAAAAAAGCAGAAGAAAAAAAGGGCTGCGGCTAAGTCTGCACGTAAAGCTCGTAGGAAGCAACGCCATTAGGCTTGCCACTAACGGTATCCGAACAGGCGCAGGGCGTTAAGCGGATAGTATGTTAAATAGCCTTGCGCTTGTTTGGTGTTGGGTGGTGCGGTGATTTGTGCGGCTGGCTCTGTTTTGGTTTATCCTTTTTTGGGCGATGGAAATGTTAAATATTAAATATTATTTGCATATATCATATATACGATATATATTTGAAGAAAATTAAACAATATGACACAAGACCAAATGTATGAACATCTAAGAGCACAAATGCGTGGAACGGATGTATCGGCTTTAGAAGCCTTAGCCAATACCTTAAAGGCTGCTGGAAGTGATTTGATGCCATTTTTAAAAGGCGACAAACATCTATATGTAAGATGTGATTGGATGCAATGGCAAAATATTCGGATAGTTGAGTTTTTAGCTTCCGCTAATTTTTTGACAACAAGAATAGTTGCATTTAACCGCAAACTTGATTTAGAAGGCGTGGATGAAGTGGTAGCAACACCTTATTTAAACATTTACAAGGCATGAAAAAACTAATAGACTTAACCCCTGAATGTGTGCGACAATTAAATATTGAAGCTGCTAAAAAAGGCACAAACGCCAAAAATTTAATTGAACAGATTATTGAACGTGAAGCCGTGCGGCTGGCAAAAAAGGATAAACCAAAATAGCACCTAACGTTAGGCGGCTTGGCGGTCGTTTTAATGCCGCCAAACTGCTGTTATATGAAGTGCCGACTTATTTAGCACTAAACTTGAATTAAAACGATAAACAGAAAAACAAAAAGAAAAAGCGATGGCAAAATTAGAAATACAAATAGGAGATGAACTACACAGAGTAGTTTACATTGATTATAACGATGGAATACCACATCAAGTAATGACTACACATTTTATTCCGACAGCAGAGAAACCATACTGGAGATTATATTGGTGGGATTTCTTCGCGAATAATGGGGATAAAAAAGACATAAGAGCATACAACTCTGGAAGCGGTGGAACGCCAAAAGAAATACAAGCTCCACAATGGGCTGATGGATATATTGGTAAATACTGGATGGCCTCTGACGCAAAATTCAGAGGCAAACCTAAAAATGCAAAACGCCTTAAAAATCCAATACCTATTGCAGATCATTTTGGTAAAAAATCAATAAATCCATTTAAGGTAGCAGAAATAACAAGCAGTATGGAATATTGTGATAGATGTGGACACGACAGCACAGAATTTTGTAATGAACATAAATATTGGGACGAAAAGAATGGAGTAGGAAGATATATAGATGATAATAGTTGTGCCGATTAAAAGCGCAGAGGCTTTTTTCTTTTTGTTTTTCCTTCACGGAACTTCAATTGAAAACGGTCAGCAAGGCATTTCATATAACGCCACAGCGGCTTGCCGTTCGGTGGCGATAAATAGCACAAATGTTTCACTTTAATACAAATGATTATGAATAGCACAAAAGACCAAATACAGCACTCAAACGCCACTGATGGCAAACCGCCTGTTGTGCGAAGCGCTTCCTCTAAAAAATGTTGGAATTGCAAACACCGCACACACGCTTTTAAAGTTGGTAAATTAACACATTATCATTGTATGTCTCCTACCTATGAGAAACAACACAGTGAAGGTGTTGCAATTAGTCCGTGGGAAACATTAAGAGTATTTTCAGATAGTTGTGATGAACACGAATTTCGTTCTTAGCATTTCGCACAACGTTCCAGTGCTTTGTGCAATAGGGGAATTAGAAGCAGAAACTTTCAACCTACCACCGAAGCCCGATAGAAGTACAAATGTTCAATAAACCACGTCAGCCCCTATTGCACAAAACATGTGTTATCAGACGGCTTTCTTAAATTTCAAAATATGACAACATACGTTTTAACGGTTTCAGAGTTCTTTCCAAAAACTCACAAAAAATCAGGTAAGGCAACGGGTTTTCCTTTGTCAATTAAGCATTATGATAAAATACACACTATCAGAGGTAACTATGATTTTTGGGCTAAACGCTTTGAAAAAATAAACAAAGGGGAGGCAATTTTATCAGTTAGAATTTGGTCAGGTAAGCCATATCAAAGTAAACAACAAGAGATTTTCAAGTATGATAAAACTCACGGAATAGGCTTACAAAAATTAGAGCAACCAAACAATTTTGTATTTGCTCAGATTGATGGTAAAAAAGTAAATTGGGATTTAGTTGCAAAAAATGATGGATTAAGTTTTGAAGATTTTTGCGACTGGTTCAAAGTTCGGTCTGACAAACCTATGGCGATTATTCATTTTACGGATTTTCGTTATTAAGCTGTCTGATAGTGTACGGTTCGGGTATTGCCGAAGGTGGGGTTTACTTGCACAACAGCCCATCCGAAGCACAAAAGTTAAATGTAGTGCAATTGCTTATTAGTGGAACGTCAGCCCCCACTTTTGGCAATACCTTGTTAGCGGCTGGCGTTCTTAAATTATCAAAATGAAAGCGAACAAAATTGTTTACAGTCGTC
>JACFNJ010000048.1 GCA_019454865.1 Bacteroidia bacterium | reverse complement strand
TCATTAGCTCTTACCGGTATGGTAGATTACAAGGAACTTGCCGTTTCTGACCCATTGGCTCATGCCTTTAAACTTATTCACTCCGACTGGATGAGTGGAATAGTTGCAGTAAGTGCAATATTTGCAATGGCAAGTGTACTATTGGTTTTTCAAAACGGGCAACCTCGAATATGGATGAGCATGAGCAGAGACGGACTTTTACCAAAACGATTCAGCACTATACATCCTAAATTTAAAACGCCTGCATTTAGTACAATAGTAACAGGTTTTTTTGTGGCAATTCCTGCATTATTCCTGAACTTACAAGAGGTTACTGACTTGTCAAGTATCGGCACTTTGTTTGCCTTTTTAGTGGTAAATGCGGGCGTTTTACAAATGGGTTCACACAAAAACGAAAAACATACCGGCTTCAAAGTTCCTTACATAAACGGGCGATTACTTGTTCCTATGCTGTGTTTAATTTCTTTGTTTCTATTTATAGTTTTTGATGAAGACCGGGTTTTTTATTCATTTAATGCACACAATTTGCCAATTATTGCATTTTGGCTGCTGTTTGTAGGGTTAAGTGTTGTTACTTTTCTGAAACGTTTTAGCGCAATTCCGGTACTTGGTATGGTAACAAATTTTTATTTGATGACACAATTAAATATTACAAACTGGATAGCGTTTATTTTATGGCTCATGCTGGGTTTGTGCATTTATTTCTTATACAGTAAAAAATACAGCAAACTTAACAGGCAAACTTCTTAGTAAGTAGATTCAATGTGCTGATAGCTAATAAAAGGGGCTGTCTTTTTTGAGACAGCCCCTTTTTAGTTGATATCAAAATTTTCAATTATTCAACAATCATTTTGCGAGTTACTTTGTACTCACCCGCAGAAACAGTATATAAATAGATACCTGCTTTTACATTGTTTAGTTCAATTGTAAAATTATTGCTTCCTGCGGTATTATTTTTAAATGTGTTGTTGTAAACACTTTGTCCTAAAATATTAGAAACAGAAATAGTTACATCACTTGCCTGGTTTAACTTTACCGGAATGGTTGTTGTTCTGTTAAAAGGATTAGGAAAGTTTTGTTCAGCAACAAACAAGTCATTTACTTGGCTAATACCTACTGTTTGATTCATAATTTGAGTCACAGGAACACCTAAATAATAAATTTCAAACTCCTCGGTAGCGTCTGACGAAGATGAACCGGGATTAGCTTTGTTTAAATAACTTACATGCACCCTGTCTGTTACATTTCTTGCCATATTAGGGTATGCTTCTTCTCTATTGTAGCTAATCCATCCGGTAAGGTTGGTTGGGTAACTCCAAGTGGCACCACTATCTGTACTATATGTTAATAATACATCACGGAAATTATTATCTTGTCCGGTTACATCTTCAGGTATTAATGCTGAGTATGTTAAATAAATACGTCCCTGATTATCAATACCTGCACTTGGCCAAGTTGAGTTTGATATTCCATAACGGTTTGCTTGTTCAAACGAAGCATTGCCGATGGTTGAATCATTAATAGTAGGACCAACAGAAGTTGCAATAATACGTAATGCAGAGTCAGGGTTATATTCGTTCCAATATAAAATACCATCATTAACACCACCTATAACTCGCGACCATGAGAACGTATATGATCCATCACCCATTATACTATCACTAATTCTTGCAATTCCACTAAATACATGCGCTTTTCCATTTGCATCAACTAATACGTGCACACTTCCGTTATTTACAGTACGTGCTTGTAAGCTATCTCTGTCAAAAACAAAATCAGCAGGGAATGTGTCTAAAATTGTTTTGTTCCATGTTGCTCCTTTATCACTTGATTTCCATAATACCAAACTATTGAAAACGCCTCCCATTAATACTGCTACATTATCGCCATTTGCATCAATAGAATAGTTGTCGCTTGATCCTTCGTTTAATAAAGTAGAGTCGTATCCTGGCAATGTTAAGTCTTGCTCTGTCCAAGTGCTGCTTGTAAAGTTATAACGCGAATACACCAATGGTGCACGTACACCGCTTTTAACTACATAGTTTGGTTGATTAGCAGATGAGTCTTGGTAATTTGCAATTACAATCATATTGTCGCCACTAACAGCAACACGTGGCCACAATTGGCTTGTAGTGTTAGCCGGAGGGGTAAACAACGCAGTTGAAGTCCATGTAGTACCACCAATAGCATTGTTTTGGTTTAATGCCAACCCGCTTGAAGCACCGCTAGTATCTACACGGTGAGATAAAATAATTTCAGTATTGTTTGGTGCGGTAACCATATCCGGGAAACCACAACGATAAGCCTCAATACGGTTTCCTGTTGCAGTCATCCAGTCGGTTCCATTAAAATGATTGTACCCGGAACCTCTTCCTAAATAACCATTGGCAGAATTATCCGAAGATGCTGTCCATGTTAATGATATTTTTCCATCATTGTATGCTTTTACTCTTCGGTATGCAGCACCATTTGTTTGATTAACAAAATAGGTTTTCCCTACTAATTTATTATTTGTATGTGCATCTGCTTTTTTTGCAAATTGCCCTTTTGAGCCGTTAGACACTATGCTATGCGAATTGTCAACGGTAGGTTGCTTTTTAATTGAAATTAAATAGTTAGGTAATTGTAGTCCCTTTCCTTGAGGAACCTGAGCACCGGCTGAAACACCAATAGCCAATAAGCCCAATAAGTAGATTTTTCTCATATGTTATTAATTAAGTAATATAAACCCTTAGAAATTCAAAAGTAATTGTTTTTTCAAAACTTTACCACAATAAATTTAGTCTCACAATAATGTGTTGGATTAAATAACCTGCATTTATTATATTTAAAATTGGATAGTTGAATTAAATGGCGAAACAAAACAGGCAATCGCCTAACAGATATAAATTTCTTTTAAAAACAAATGAACAATAATTTTTAAAACAATTTAATAAATTAAAAATAATATTCGTATTTATGTGTTTTATTGCAATTAGAGTAAGTAAAATATTAACACTATATGGCACAGTATAACTCCTTGCACCATTTTTTACGTAATGCTGCTACTAATATTAAAACCCCAAACAGTACGTTTTTGTTGGAAAAAAAGGACAATGGGTACAAACCAATTACCTATGCTGAACTATTTGTACAAATAAATGCTATTTCGGCATTTTTGATACACCAGGGTTATAAAAAAGGAGATAAAGCTGCTTTAATTATTGAAAACTGTCCGGAATATATTGCATTTGACCAGGGTTTAATGCAATTAGGTTTAGTTAACGTATCCATATATCCAACATTAAGTGAAAGCGATATTCAACACATACTTAATGACTCACAAGCGGTAGTAATATTAGTTGGTAGCCCATTTTTGCTAAAAAAAATAAATAAAATAAAGGCAAATTGCCCTAATTTGAAATTTGTAATTACTGCTTTTGAAAATACTAAAAGTACAGATGTAATTTCTTATAAACAATTAATAGCTGAAGGCTCAAAACTTTATTCCGAATTAAAAAACAAAATTGAAGAACAATTTCAATCCGTTTCACCTCAAGATTTATCTTGTCTATTATACACATCGGGCACAACAGCGCTGCCAAAAGGCGTAATGCTAACACACGATAATTTCATGAGCAATGTTTTAATGGCCGTTGATTTAATTCCTATTGTAAATAAAAACTACCGATTCATGTCGTTTTTGCCACTTAGCCATGTTTATGAGCGTATAGCAACGTATTATCTATGTAGTTATGTGGGAAGCGAAATTGCTTTTGCACAAAGCTTAGAGGCATTAAGCAGTAATATTATGGAAGCCCAACCAACAGCAATACTTACAGTTCCGCGATTATTAGAACGAATTGAGGAACGGGTAAGAAAAACTACAGCAACTGCAGGAGGATTTAAATTAAAAATTTTTGAATGGGCATTGAAAATAGGTGAACGAAGACGATTAAATAAAGAGCAAAACATACCCAACACTTTAGACCTAAACATACAACTTGCCATTGCTGAGAAATTGGTTTTTAGTAAGATTAAACAAAAACTTGGGGGTAAAATGCAAATCATGATATCAGGAGGTGGTGCATTGCCTCAGCATGTGGGTGAATTTTTTGGAAATATAGGCGTAACCGTATGCGAAGGATACGGATTAACAGAAACATCGCCATTAGTGTGTGTTAACGAACCACACCGACAAGTGTTTGGCACTGTTGGCAGAATAGGTAAAGGATGCACGGTTGCAATACAAAACCCCGATACAAAAGAAATTATAACAACACAAAATTATGATAGCTTTGATCCGGATTTTGAAAGTGCAGAAGGAGAAATATTAGTTAAAGGGCCGAATGTAATGCAGGGGTACTGGAACTTGCCAAACGAAACAGCGTCTTCAATTGATACCGATGGCTGGTTGCATACTGGTGATGTAGGAAAGTTTTATAAAGGCTATTTAAAAATTACTGATCGTATAAAAAACATTTTAGTAAATTCATTTGGAAAAAATGTTTATCCAACCCCAATTGAAAATGCGTATTTAAAATCTAATCGTATAGAGCAAATATTTTTAATTGGTGATAAACAAGAATACCTAACAGCTATCATAGTTCCGAGCATGGAAGAAATGAAAGAAAAGTTTGGTATGGATGATAATTATTTCAAATCGGATAATGATTTTATTGAAGACGAAAATGTTTATGCATGAATAGAAGAAGACATGCGAAAACAAGAAAAAGAATTAGGCAAATTTGAGCGTGTTCGTCATTTTTGTATTAAGCGTAAACCGTTTAGTTTAGAAGCTGAAGAAATGACCCCAACACAAAAAATAAAACGTAAAGTAGTAGAAAAGAAATACGCTGATGTGATTAAAAAGATGTACGTTAAGCTAGTTGAATAATACATACGTAGAATGCCCAACTAAATAATCTTTTTGTGTAATCTAACATAAAGTTATTTTATTGGAATGAAAAAAGTAAAAGACGGAGAGTACTTGTATATTCCTAATTATTTTTCAGAAAATGAATGTGTTTATATTTTTACAACTTTACTTGAAGAAATACGATGGAAACAAGAACCAATTCTATTGTTTGGAAAAAAAGTATTAACGCCTCGACTTACAGCATGGTATGGCGAAAAAAGTTATGCTTACTCAGGAAGAATATTCCATCCTCAAGCTTGGACAAATACACTAATTGAAATTAAAAAACGAATTGAAAAAACCATTCCGATTAACTTTAATAGTGTATTATTAAATCGCTACCGCAATGGAAACGATTCGGTAGCATGGCATGCTGATAATGAAAAAGAATTAGGCATTAACCCTGTAATAGCTTCGGTTAGTTTTGGAGCAACAAGAAACTTTAAACTCCGTCATTTACAAACCAAAGAGACAATCGAACTTTTGTTGTCAAACGGAAGTTTGCTGATAATGCAAGGTGCGTTACAACACCATTGGCAGCATCAAATCCCAAAAACAAAAAAAATTGTTGGCGAACGAATAAATCTAACCTTTCGTGTAATTCAATAAATTTTAAATCAAAAAATAAATAACAGATATACTAAAAATATTTTACGTTTGTATTGCTTTTCATGATTGTGGTATCTGATAAATACCGTTTTAACCCGACTTGAAATGGTCGGGTTTTTACTTGTTTAAAAGTTTAATGAATTAATTTTAGATACTAAAATCTTCCCCTAAACTGAACTGTAAATGTACGTGGGGCATCCATTTTTGCGGGTCGTGTGGCATACTCTAAATTCATTAAATTAGATATCAATAAACTTATCGTTACATTGGAGGTAATGTTTACTCCCATTCTAAGTTGATGTACCCAATCGCCATCTCCAATTCTATTCATAAATCGAGTTAATCCCGGTATCAACACGTACAATAACGGGTCCATATTATCAAATTTACTATAATATTGAACAGCATAGCCTATATTAACTTTATGGTATGATGCTTCTACATCAAACTTTACTAAATGCCTATTGCGATACGGTAAAATTTTATGTGCTGCATAAAGGCTGTCAACTCCTCCGAAACTTTTAAAAAACATTTTGGTATAATTCCATGCGTCTCTTGCTTGGGTATCCGTAGCCAGGTTAACCGGAAAACTATATGTATATCCGGCAAGTACATTTAACAACACATCTCCGATGTTTCCATTTCCGGTAATAGAAAACTCGGTTCCTGCAACACGTGCTTGTTGCAGATTTAATGCTTTAAAACCGAATGTGCCCATGGGTTTTTCTAATGTGGCTTTTTCGTATTGGTCAAATTTAAACTCTATTAAATCGGTATATTCTTGCCAAAACATAGCCCAATCTACTTGCGCATTCCAATTGCTAAATGAAAATCCTTGTTTCATGCCTATTTCAGCTGTCCATCCAAATTCTGTTTTTAAGCCCGGGTTTGGGAAAATACGTAATATAGAAACAGCATCACTAACATAACGCTCGCCTATTGTAGGAAAGCGATACCCTTCACCATAATTTGCGCGTAAGTATGTTTTTTTTGCAGCTTTATAATTTCCTCCAAGTTTAACCATCGGACGTCTTTTTTCAGCAACAACGTCAATACTATTTACTTCATACCTTGCACCAATGCTTGCGCTCCATCGTTTCCACATATAATCGGCTTGCGAAAAAAAAGCATAAGAATAGCCTTTGTATCTTCCTGGATAAACATTGCTAACTGCATTTATTAATGAGGCATACGATCCGGTTGTAATGCTCCATTTTGAACCAATTTTTTGTTGCCACGAATAATCAAAAGTATATTGTTGCGCATCTGCATTATACAAGTTTCTGTTAAGTGTAGTATCTACAAACCGTACAATATTATACGAGCGAATTTTTAATGCATGTGTGGTTTTAGAATTAGGTGAATATGTAATGTGTGGGTCAATTGTATAAATACGCCAAAAATCTTGTCCGGCACTTCCATCAAATGGGCGCAGAGCACCGGTATCCGAATTTTCCCACAAAAAAAATCTTCCTGCTTTCTCAAACAAAAGCATACCGTTTATGCCCGCACTTAAGCCTTTAATATTTTCAAACCGGTATCGTGTTTTCACATACGATCTTGCACGAAATTCATCATTTGCTTGCAAATAACTTCTTTCCATGTGAACATTTGCACTTGTTACTAAATCAAAGTTTCCAAATTTTTGTTTGTGACTAAAAAATGCTCCACTATTAAATGGTTGTGCTGTACGTTCCCACCAAATAGTTTCTCTTCTTTTGGGGTTTCCGGTTATGCCTTGATACGTTGTAACTTTGGTTTCGGGCACATTTCCCGGCCATCCCGTTCTTACATTTACACTTCCATTTAATGCTGCCGAACCATACAAAACCGATGTAGCACCTTTCACAACTTCTACTTGCTCTGCAGCTTCAATTGGTAATATTTTCCAACGCACATCTCCTAAATCAGCACCCATCAAAGGCATATCATCCAGCAAAACCATAACTCTGCTTCCTACGCTATAACTATATCCTACACCTCCACGCATACTTATTTGTCCTTCTATTACGCTAACTCCTGGAACTTTATTTACCACATCACTCAAATCGCGAGCATTGCTAAATGCAATTAAATTTGGTCGAATAATGTTCATGGTCATTATTTCTTGAGCGGCTTTCTTTTCAATCTTCCCTCCTGAAAAAACAAATTGCTCCAACTGATTAATTTCCGGCTCTAATTGGATAGAAATTTCTGATGAAACACTATTTATTTCTACTTTCTTTTCAAATGTGCGATACCCAATAGCAGAAACTTTAACAGTAACTTTTCCATACTTATAATTTATAACAAACTGGCCAAGTGAATCTGTGGTGGTTTTTATTTTACCAACAGTAACAGACGCTTTTTGTATTGGAACTAAGGTGGATTGACTATATACTTTACCTAATAATTTTCCGTCTTGGGCATAAAGCGACACAACACTGTGACAAAAAAATATCCATAGAAATAAACAATATTTTTTCAAATCTGTACTTTATTCTTTCGGGATAAAAATAGGAAATTTTCTGTGTAAATGAATTGTGAGAATAAATTCCTAAATGCATACAAAATAAAAAAGCCCCTAAAAAATTTAGGAGCTTTTAATTTATTCAATTTTATAGGTTAAAATCTTTCAAACGCATTAAAGAAAAATGCAGCTTCTATTGCAGCATTTTCATCGCTATCGCTACCATGTATGGCATTTGCATCTATGGATTTAGCATATAAATTTCGGATGGTTCCGGCATCTGCTTTGCTTGGGTCAGTAGCACCAATAACTGTACGAAAATCAACCACTGCATTGTCTTTTTCCAACACAGCCGCTACAATAGGACCAGAAACCATAAACTCAACCAAATCCTTAAAAAATGGGCGCTCACGATGTATTGCATAAAACTCTCCGGCTTTTTCTTTACTTAGTCGTGTATATTTCATTGCTACAATTTTGAAACCTTTTCCAATGATGTGATCAATGATTTTTCCTGTGTGTCCGTTTGCTACTGCATCCGGTTTAATCATGGTAAACGTAATTTTTCCGCTCATTTTTGTTTAAATTTTTCGAGGTGCAAAAATAGAAAAATCATACCCATAAAAACTAATATTTATAAAAAATGATTTCTTATACCCATTATTTTGTCTGAAAAAAGTATTGAATAACCATAAATTTGCAGGGTGAATAATATAAACCCGCTTCGCAAAACAATTGGAATTATTGGTGGAGGACAGTTAGGCAGAATGATGATTGAAGAGTCTTTGCGATTAAACAATGAATTTTCTGTTTTGGATGCAAAAGATTGTCCATGTGCTTCTTTGGCTCAAAACCATGTAGTAGGGAAACTGACAGACGGTAATGCAATTAGGCAATTAGCAAAGGTTAGCGATGTTTTAACTTTTGAAATTGAACATTTGGACATTGATACTTTATTGGAACTAGAAAAAGAAGGCAAAGAAATAATACCATCACCCAAAGTACTTCAAATTATTAAGGACAAAGGTTTGCAAAAACAATTTTTAACAACTAATAAAATTCCTACTGCACCTTTTGAATTAGTGGAAACTGAAGCAGAATGGTTGAAAGCAATTCAAAAATTGGGAGGTGAGAAACTTGTTGCAAAAACCCGTACTGATGGATATGACGGTAAAGGCGTTACTATATTTAACGCAAACGAAGTTTTGAACAATACCGATAAAATTCCATTTAATACTCCCAGCTTGATAGAGGCATTTATACCCTGCCAAAAAGAAATTTCAGTAATGGTAGCTCAAGATAAGTTTGGCAATTCCATTACTTGGCCAATTGTAGAAATGGATTTTGACCCGCAAGCTAATTTAGTAACGTATTTGTATTGCCCGGCAACGCTTGACCCTACTGTTGAAAAAAGTGCAAAAGAAATAGCGATTCAAACGATTGAAAATTTAAACGGTGTTGGTGTGTTTGCTGTTGAGATGTTTCTAACTAACGAAAATCAGATTTTAGTAAATGAAATTGCGCCCCGACCACATAATTCGGGACATCATACAATTGAGGCATGTTATACTTCGCAATTTGAGCAACTTGTTCGAATATTAATTGGTTTACCACTTGGTAGTACCCAGCTTATAAAGCCTGCAATAATGATTAATTTACTCGGGGCTTCCGATTTTAGCGGTGCATACAAATTAGATGGATTGGAAGATGTTAGCACATTAGAAGGAGTTTATGTGCATTTGTACGGAAAAAAAGAAAGTAAACCCATGCGCAAAATGGGACATGTAACGATACTTGCAAACACACCGGAAGAAGCCAAACTAAAAGCAAAGCACGTGTATGAAACGCTTCGTTTTATAAAAGATGTTTAGTAACTTGATAAGGCAAACTTGTTTCTATATGTAATTCTATTTCTAATAGAATAATTTATCATTTACATTTGTAATATATCAATAATAAATTATGGGCAAACAGGTAGGAATAATAATGGGTAGCGATAGCGACTTAGAAGTAATGCAAGAGGCTGCAAAAGTTTTATCAACGTTTAATGTTCCATTTGAAATAACCGTAGTATCTGCACATCGCACTCCGGAGCGTATGATGGATTATGCTAAAAATGCAAGAAAACGAGGATTGAAAGTAATTATTGCAGGTGCCGGTGGTGCAGCACATTTGCCGGGAATGGTTGCCTCAATAACTACACTTCCGGTTATTGGTGTCCCTGTAAAATTAAAAGCATTAGATGGCTTAGATTCGTTATTATCTATTGTGCAAATGCCCGGAGGAGTACCGGTAGCAACTGTTGCTATTAATAATGCTAAAAATGCAGGTTTATTGGCGGTTCAAATTTTGTCAACTTACCAAGATAATTTAGCAAACGAGTTGCAAAAATATAAAGATAACATGCAAGAAGAAGTATTGCTTAAAGCAAATAAAGTAGAAAATAGTTTTTAAATCGAAAACAGCCGACTTGAATTTACCAATCGGCTGTTTTCGGTTTATTTAACATCAATTAATTCAACATCAAATAATAAAGTTGCGTTTGGTGGAATTACTCCTCCCGCCCCTTGTGAGCCATATCCCAATTCGGCAGGTATTATTAGTCGTAATTTATCACCAACACGCATTAGTCCTATTCCTTCATCCCAGCCTTTAATCACTCTGCCTTGCCCTAATGGAAATGATAAAGGAGATCCTCTTTCTACCGAAGAGTCAAACATTCTACCATCCAACAAATATCCGCTATAATGCACATCAACTGTTTTTCCGGCTTCTGCCTTTTTTGCAGTAGCATCTGTATTTCTAAATACTTCAATATACTTTAATCCGCTTGCGGTTATTAATGTGTCTTTTCCCTTTGTGTCAAAGGGCTTAATGGATTCTTTTACATTAACCAATTCAACATCAAAATAGAGCGTTGCATTAGGTGGAATTACCCCACCTGCGCCTCTCTCGCCATAGCCCAGTGATGGTGGAATTATTAGCCTATACTTATCACCAACATGCATTAATGCTATGCCTTCGTCCCAACCTTTAATTACTCTTCCTTGCCCTAATGGAAATGAAATTGGTGTTCCCCTTTCAATTGACGAATCAAACACTTTATTCCCTTTTAAAAATCCTGTATAATGAACATTTACTGTTTTCCCTATTTCTGCTTTTATTGGATTTGAGCTTTTTTCAACAACAATATATTGTAACCCTGAAGAAGTTGTTTGTACGTTAGTGTTTTTTACATCCCAAGGTTTTATACCCTCACTTACCGCTATCAATTCAACATCAAAAACAAGTGTAGCACCACCGGGAATGCCTTGTGTGCCTTGCTCGCCATAACCTAACTTGGAAGGAATGGTTAAAGTTGCTTTATCACCAACGTGCAAAAGCGCAATTCCTTCATCCCATCCTTTAATTACTTGCCCCATTCCAAGAGTAAACTCAAATGGTTCTCCTCTGCCTACACTGCTGTCAAATACTTTTCCGTCTGTCAATTTTCCGGTATAATGTACTTTTACTTTAGCTCCTGCATATGCTTTGGTACCGTTTCCTTTTTCGGTAATTTTATATTTTAATCCGGATGCAGTGGTATATTCTTTATTTAACACAATTGTTGTTGTTTTTGGGAGTTGAGTTGATTTTTTAGTTTGGGTAGATTGTGGTTTTTGTGCATACAATGAGGTAGCCAACAATCCGATGAAACTGATTAAAAATATTTTTTTCATATTAAAATTTAATGGTGCGAATAAACAAAAAACTATTCTACCTTAATAACTTCTACTTCAAAAACTACAGAAGTATAGGGAGGAACAATGTCTGTACCTTGTGAGCCGAATGCAAGTTTTTCAGGAATTATTAATTTATAGCGTGAGCCTAACCGCATTTCTTTTATTCCGTCTTCCCACCCCTCAATAACTTCTTTTGAACCCATGCGAAATGTATAACCTTGTGTATTGTTTTCAAAAACTTTTCCATCAAACAGGTATGCTTTATACTTAACTGTTACCAATTTTCCATTTGTTATTTTATCTCCTGTTCCGGGATTTAATACTAGATAATATACACCTTTTTCAGTTTTTTGCAGCCGGTTGTATGCTTTAATATATTTTTCCAATGCTTCATTGTCGTGTTCACGTGCATGTTGTGCTTTGGTATATTCGTTTTGTGAATATTCTTTTTCATTCATCACATTATATATTTTAAAATAAAAATGAATACTGTCGCCTTCGTGTAAATACGGAGGGATAGGAGTTAGCATGGTATATTTATAAAAACTATCCGTGCTTACAATTATTGTTGCTTTGTCGTCTTTTTGAAGTTGTAAGAATATAGGTGAAAAATTTGGATGTTCAACCGGAATGGTTACTCTCGAGCCCTCGGTAAATGTGGAATATAAAATTGAATCTGTTGAACCAACAGCCATTCTATAATCTATTTCCATCAAATCTGTAATCAAGGTTTTTCTGTTATTAATTGCCTCGGATTTGTCTATCTGATAAAACAACACACCGTTTCTTATGGGATCAGTAATGCTTTGGGCAATACCATTAACTGCTATAAGTACAAACACAAGAAAAAACTTAATATGCAATAACATTCGGTACATCAATTTTTTTACAGTTTACTACAATAATCAATCATAAAAAAACACCCATAAAGAATTAAGACTTTTTTAACTCTTTATGGGTGCAATTCGATATAATGTGTTTGCTATTTAGCAGACAACACTTCCATTTCAAAAACTAAAGTTGAATATGGAGGAATGGCTTGCATGCCACGTGGGCCATAGGCAAGATCCCAAGGAATAATTACTTTAACTTTTTCGCCCACATGCATTAATTGCAACATTTCTTCCCATCCCGGAATAACTTGACCTAAACCAACCGGCAAATCTTTAAATCCATCTTTTAAGTTTTCGTCAAATACCTGTCCGTTTAAGAAATATCCTTTGTACAATACGGTTACCTTTTGTCCTTTTTTTATAATAGTTGATGTTCCTTTTTTCATCACTTCATAAGCCAATCCACTTGCTGTTTTCTGCGGATTGTTTAATAACGATATCGCTTTTTCTCTTTCTAAAGAATCTTTTTCAATAAGTGATTTTCTTTCTTCTTCCTGCTTTTTTACAATTTCACTTTCGCTTAAAATATCCATTACTTTTATGGTAAAACGTATCTTTTCGCCTTCATTAAAATAAGGCGGACGAGGCTGTCCAAAACTTTTTAAGAAAAATGTATCTGCATTAATACGCATTATTGCACTATCGCCTACACGAAGTTGCCCAAAAACCTCACGAAAATTTGGCTCAACAACAGGGATATAAACAGGATTTCCGGTGGTAAATGTTTCTGCCAATAATGAGTCTGCTGAATCTTTATGTAATGAATAATGTGCGAAAAGAAGTGCAGTTGTATCGCCTTGTAAAATTTTACCGTCTTCGGTTGTTCTGTGAATGTCATACGAAATTCCATTTTGGGTAGTTCCCTCGTTTTTGTTACCACAAGCATTTAGTGTAACAATAGTAGCAATAGCTGCTAAAATATATATTGAGTTTTTCATTTTAATTATTTAGTAAGTGTTTATAATCTGCTAATGCATCTTTGAATTTTCGCTCTACAGTTTCAATCTTATCTGTGCTTTCTCCTCCTGCAGCATTAAAGTGGCCACCGCCATTGAAATATTTTCTTGCAAACTCGTTTGCCGGAAATTTTCCTTTGCT
>JACFNJ010000310.1 GCA_019454865.1 Bacteroidia bacterium | reverse complement strand
TAATCAAACTACTGCTTCGGGTTCGGGCACTTTCCAATTTACTTACAACATGTATTTTAAAGACCCACAAATTGGAACAAACCCAAGTAAATCAGATATGATTAGTGCAGCATACAGAAATAGCGCTTGGACAACTTATGGTAGTGGCGCAAGTACAATTGACTCGATACGCAACAGAATATCTACACCGTTGATGTCGGAATTTGGAGATTACATCGGTACAGATAAAAACACTCCGTTGCCAATTGCTTTAACATCATTTGATGCAAAAGCCAACGGTAAAAATGTATTGGTAACTTGGGCAACAGCATCTGAGAAAAATGCAAGTCATTTTGAATTGCAGGTATCCGTAGATGGTAAAAACTTTAAGCCGATAGCAAAAGTAAAAGCAACAGGCAACAGCAATACTACAAAGGAATACAACTACAATCACTTTGATGCCTTTGCAATAGCAAACACCTTGTACTATCGCTTAAAATCAGTAGATGTGGATGGTGAAAGTGCAATAAGTAAAGTAGCAATAGTTACCTTAAATAAAGCAACAATAGAGGATGTGGTAGTATATCCAAATCCATTTACAAGTGAACTAACCATAGCATTACCAAACAACGAGCAAGCACAAGTAGAGATAGTAAGTTTAGAAGGAGTGCAAGTATTAAACAGTAAGGTAACAGCAGATGCCAATGGCATGGTAAAAATGGAAGGATTAAATAATCTATCAGCCGGAGTTTACTTTGTACGCATTACACAAAACGGACAAACTACAGTAAGTAAATTGGTAAAACAATAAACGAAAAACTGTAAGACCTTTATACACGGGTGGCATTGAATTTCAATGCCACCCGTTTTGTTTTATATGATAAATTAAAACCTTGAAACTAATAAAAAAAATAAACTGTATATGCGTTTAGTAAAATAAAACAGTGTGATACACGAATATAACTTTACTCAAACATCAGCAATATTGAAGCAAATATGGTGTTGGTTGAATGTAATATTTCCTCAGAATTTTATCATAAATAATTTAGTTGTATTAGTTTTATTTACAATTGAGGTCATCATCGAAAATAGGTATTTCAATTTATCTGTTTATTGAATCCAATACTACAATAAATCATTTTGTGTTCTTTTAAATCAAAATAGTTCAGAAGTTATAATCAAGATAGCATATAATATCACTTCTTTGGGTTTAATAGATTTATGAGTCATTTTGTTTTACGTTTTTAGTTTGCAACTCAAATTCATTTATACATTTACTAGTTTAAATATTCATTGATTTTAATACATGTTACACATCTAATCTTATAAGTTAGATGTAAAAATAGGTATGGATGTTTCAAACAAAACTAATCAAGCAATAGGTTATCTTTATATGAAATCAAAAGCTTGATTGTATTCTGATTTACCCTATGCAGTATTTTCCTTGATTTGTTAGTAGTGTTTATTAAAATATCTACAAATTATTTTAATAAAGAGTTTGTCAAATCCTTCATGTTGATAGGTAGTCTAATCATATAAATTTTATGCTTG
>JACFNJ010000309.1 GCA_019454865.1 Bacteroidia bacterium | reverse complement strand
AATTACCGGCCTTAACTACTCATCTTAAAAACCAGCATCAGGCGCCAATTATGCTACTCAATGCCGACACCAACGACGCCGTGTTAATGTGCAGCCAAACCTTTAAACTGCGCTGCGTGGATGAGCTGGTTGATGTGGTCAAGGCCATTACCGGCGGTCAAAAAACCGTCATTTAAAACACCCGTGGCAAACAGTTTTCAACAGCGAGCAATGTTGGAAAGGAGAAAAATTACTTTGGGCAACGTCGATCACGTTAAAAATAAATTTACCGGCACACTGCAACTCTTGTTCATTTTGTTGGCCCCGGCTGCACCGGAGTGGGCCTGGGCCAGAGTAAAGTGCCAAAAATTAGTTAAATGATGCTGTTCATTGTGGCACACAGGGAGGGCCGCAACCAATGAAACCAAAAAATCTAATACTGATACTTGTGCTGTTTGCCCTGGCAACCGGCATTGCCTACGCCGAAGATGGGCTATTGTTCCGGCGCAACATTTCCAAAACGCCGGATGCGGAAACGGAAAAGGCCGCCATTTATATGATGGACTTTTACGTGCCGGCCCAATCTGCGGCGGGCATTGTTGGCCCGGTGGATAACTACATTCTGGACGACGACGCCGGCACCGCTGGCTACGAGCCGCGTGACTTTGCCAAGCCGCTGGTCGCCGTTTATATCGATGAAGTTGGCGCGCTCGTCACGGAAGGCGAAATCAGCGCGATGGGCGGGATCGCCCTGGGCGAGTTTGACGCCTTTGCCGCTGTGTCGCTCGATGACGGCACGAGTTGGAAAAACACCAATCTTTCCCGTTCATCCACGTTGTCCTCTTTTGTCCTGTCCAACGGCCATCCCTACGCCGGCGGCGTTCACGCGTTGGTCCACCAGGTAGCCAGCGACCGTATTTTTGTAGCCTGGGCCAGCAAATACTGCGATGGCGGCACCCCGCTCTACACTCTGGACCCAACCGAGGACGCGGAATACTTTACGGATTTGGAAACCACTTACAGCAAAGATGCGGTTTACCTGTACGATTTGTTTGGCGTGGCCGGCAACCAGAGTTCAGTGAACTATACCGAGCTGGGGTTTCCGGAGGTTGGCGAAATCCCCTACAGCTGCATCTGGACGGCGCGCGGCAAACTGCTCGCCGGAGATGACCCCGCCACTTCCGAGGCCGAAGCCTCCTACGTGATGTGGACCAAACCCGAACGCCTGACCTCCGGCCGGCGCGACGCCAACCTGCCGGCCGTCGATTGCGCCGCATCCGGTTGTGTTTTGACCTGGCAGGAAGACCCCGAAGGGTTGCGCCCCGGCCAGGGCCTTGGCCCCGGCGAGGGCTGGTCCGGCGCGATTGCCAACGCCAAAACCGACATGTGGTACTCGTATATCAGTTACGATGATTTTGACAAGGTGTTTGTTAATCCGGATGATCTTACCGCCGGGGTTGTACCGTTGGTGGAGTACAGCAGCGACACCATGCCCAAGCCATACGTGCGGATGGCCATGCCTATGCGCCTGAGCGACTACAACATGTGCTTGGCCTCCA